>NZ_JASCXL010000102.1:0-33926 GCF_030010595.1 Streptomyces sp. CC224B
CCCCGCGGGCGCCCCCGGGCCGGCCCCCGCGCCCGGCGCCGCCGCCGGTGCCGCGCCCCCGGCGGCCGCCGGGGCCCCGGCGGCCGAGGCCGGTCCCGGTCACGCCACCCGCGGCGAAGCGGCCGGTACGCCCGCTACCCCTGCTGCTCCAGGCACCCCTGAGGCGCCCGCTGCCCCCGGTACCCCCGGTGCGCCTGGTGCCTCCGGTGCCCCCGTTGCGCCTGGTACCCCCGGTGCGCCCGGCGCCCCCGCTGCCGCCCCTGGCCCCACCCCCGGTACGCCCGTCCCCGCCGACGGGTCCGCCGCGCCCCTCCCCGCCGACGGAGCACCCGCCGACGGAGCCCCCGCCGAGCGCCCCCGCCCCCTGCACGACCCCGACCCGTACAGCACCCCGCCGTACGGCGAGCCCGGCCCCTGGGCCCCGGCGCCGCCCGTGCAGCACCCGATGACCCCGGCCCACGGCACCGCCGCGTACGGCGCGACGCCGGGAGCCCCGCCGCAGAGCACCCCCGCCCCGGCCCCCGCTCCCGCCCCGGCCCCCGCTCCCGGCGCCGTCCCGCCCGCGCCCCCGGCCCCGGGGGCACCCGCCCCCGCCCCGGAGCCCAACGGCGGCCCCTGGCACCGCTACGACCCCTGGAAGGCCCCCCTCCAGCAGACCGGCGCCCCCGTCGCGACGGAGGAGCAGCGGCACCGGCGCGGGCTGCGGATCGCCGGGGTCGGCGCGCTGCTCATCGCGCTGGTGTCCGGCGGGATCGGCGGCGTCGTCGGGGCGTACCTGGAGCGCGAGGGCGGCATCGGCGGCGGCGCCGTGGAGCTGCCGCAGTCCGGTACGGAGTCCCAGGCGCGGCCCAAGGACAGCGTTGCGGGGATCGCCGCCAGCGCCCTGCCCGGCGTCGTCACGCTGCACGTGCGCGGCGACGAGGGGTCGGGCACCGGCACCGGGTTCGTCCTCGACGCCAAGGGCCACATCCTCACCAACAACCACGTCGTGGAGCCGGGCGGC
This sequence comes from Streptomyces sp. CC224B, assembly GCF_030010595.1. NCBI lineage: Bacteria > Bacillati > Actinomycetota > Actinomycetes > Kitasatosporales > Streptomycetaceae > Streptomyces > Streptomyces sp. CC224B. Next base: position 1,004 of record NZ_JASCXL010000102.1, read on the forward strand.
ACCGGCGGCGAGATATCGGTGACCTTCAGCGGCGGGGAGACCGCGAGAGCCAAGGTCATCGGCAGGGACGCCGGGTACGACCTGGCCGTCGTGAAGGTCTCCCGCGTGCGCGGCCTCAAGCCGCTGCCGCTCGGCAACTCCGAGAGCGTCCGGGTCGGTGACCCCGTCGTCGCCATCGGCGCGCCCTTCGACCTGGAGAACACCGTCACCTCCGGGATCATCAGCGCCAAGGAGCGGCCCATCACGGCCGGCGGCGACAAGGGCGACGGCAGCGACGTCTCGTACGTGAACGCGCTGCAGACCGACGCGCCCATCAACCCGGGCAACTCCGGCGGGCCGCTCGTCGACTCCCGGGCCCGCGTCATCGGCATCAACAGCGCCATCCGCTCCGCCGGCGGGGGCTCGGACCCCGAGCGCGGCCAGTCCGGCTCCATCGGCCTCGGTTTCGCCATCCCGATCAACCAGGGCAAGCGCGTCGCCGAGGAGCTCATCAACACCGGCCGCGCCACCCACCCCGTGATCGGCGTGACCATCGACAAGCGGTTCACCGGCGACGGGGCGCGTATCGCCCGGACGAGCCAGAGAGGCGGCCCCGCCGTCAACCGCGGCGGCCCCGGCGACAAGGCCGGTCTCGAGCCGGGCGACGTCATCACCGAGGTCGACGGGCGGCGCGTCCACTCCGGCGACGAGCTGATCGTCAAGGTCCGCGCGCACCGGCCCGGGGACCGCCTGGAGCTGACCGTCGAGCGCGACGGAGAGGAGCGGAAGGTGACGCTGGTCCTCGGCAGCGCCGGCAGCGACTGACGGCCGCTCCCGAGACGGAGGAGGCGGCCGGTGCCGCCCGGGCGAGCCGGGTCCCCGTTGACCCGGTGGACGCCCTGCGGCTACCGGACGGACAGGAGCGGCGGGTACCGTAGAGCGGGTCCGGACGGCAAGGAGCTCAGGGTGTTCAACGACATCGGCGTATTCGAGATAGTGACGCTGGTCATCCTCGCCGTGCTCATCTTCGGCCCGGACAAGCTGCCCAAGGTCATCCAGGACGTCACCCGGACCATTCGCAAGATCCGGCAGTTCTCGGACAGCGCCAAGCAGGACATACGGAACGAACTCGGCCCGGAATTCAAGGACTTCGAGTTCGAGGACCTGAATCCCAAGAGGTTCATCCGGAAGCAGCTCGAGAACGACGACCTCGGCCTCAAGGAAATCCGCAACGGCTTCGACCTGCGCAAGGAAATGGCCGACGTCGCGGACGCCGTGCACGGGCGCGAGGGCGACGCCGCGGACGACGGCGGCAGCCGTTCCGGTACGTCCGCGGCCGCCGCGAACGGCGGCGGCCGGGTCGACATGCACAAGCGTCCCGCCCAGCGCGCGGCGGACGAAGCGCCGCCCTTCGACGCCGACGCCACCTGAGCCCCGCGGCCCGCTGAGGCGGGCCCGCGCCCGGCGGACGTCGCACTGCCGGGGTGTGCGTCGTGTGCGCCGCCCGGTGCGCCGGGGTGCGTACGGCCGTGGCCTTCCGGACACCCGTCCGACGACTGCCTTACCGGCATCCGGAATCGGTGTGGCTATCCTGCCTTGTTGTCCGGCGTGAGGACGCCCGAGGGGGGCGGGCCGCTCCGGACCGACGAGAGCGAGGAGGCGGCCGGGTACATGGAGACGACAAGTCGGGTGGGCGTGCAGGCGTCAGCCGCGGACGGTGCCGCGTCGCAAGCGGTGCCCTCCGCCCGGCGTACGGTCGACGGCTACCTGCTGGCGCCCTTCCCCTGGTACGGCCTTGACGAGGCCTTCACGGGACCGCGCTGGCTGATGCAGGTCGGCACCGCCGCGGACGGCGCCGTGGCGCACGGCTCGATCGGCCACGGCGACGAGCCGTCGGTGCGGGTCGAGGGCGGGTACGGCAACGGCGACAGGGAGCGGTTCGCGGTCGTGGTGACCGTCGCCGCCAACCCGGTGCGGCGCAGCGCCGACGGCACGGGACTGCTGGAGGCGACCTCGGTGTCCTCCGCGGCCTGGCTCGCGGGGGTCGGGCTGCTGTCCTTCACCTGGCCCGGCCAGATGGACCACAGCCTGCGGGACGACTGGCTGGACCAGCAGACGGAGACGGCCTGGGTCCTCGCCGACGACCTGCACGGCCCCGACTGGTCCACGCTCTCGCTGCCCGTGGACGGGGAACCGGCCTCGTTCCACTACCGGGAGTCCGAGTACGGCTGGGTGCTGGCCGGCTCCACCAAGGAGGGGGTGCACCTGGGGGCGTACGGGCGCGGGATGAGCGCGTACGGCCTCGCCTTCTCGGTGGTCAAGGACATCGCCGCCTACGCGAAGTAGCCCTCGGGGCCGGTACGCGGCGAGGGGCGCCACCCGTGACGGGCGGCGCCCCTTCGCGCGACCCCGTCAGGGGCGGCGCCCCTCGCCGCGTCGGCCGCGGCCGGACCGTGTCCGGACCGCGGCTGGACGGTGCCCGGACACGGTCCCCGCGGTCAGAACTTGTTCTTGGGCGTGATGCCCAGGGACAGGCCCGACAGGCCGCGCTGGCGGCCGCCCAGCTTGCCCGCGATGGTGCGCAGCGCGCTGCCCGCCGGGGACTGCGGGTCGGTGAGGACCACCGGCCGGCCGTCGTCGCCGCCCTCGCGCAGGCGCACGTCGATCGGGATGGAGCCGAGCACCGGCACCGTCGCGCCGGTCGTGCGCGTCAGGCCCTCGGCCACCTTCTGGCCGCCGCCCGTGCCGAACACGTCGACCATCTCGCCGCAGTGCGGGCACGGCAGCCCGGACATGTTCTCGACCACGCCGACGATCTTCTGGTGGGTCTGCACGGCGATGGAGCCCGCGCGCTCGGCGACCTCGGCCGCCGCCTGCTGGGGCGTGGTGACGACCAGGATCTCGGCGTTCGGCACGAGCTGCGCGACGGAGATCGCGATGTCGCCGGTGCCCGGCGGCAGGTCCATGAGCAGCACGTCCAGGTCGCCCCAGAAGACGTCCGCGAGGAACTGCTGGAGCGCGCGGTGCAGCATGGGGCCGCGCCAGACGACCGGGGCGTTGCCCGGCGTGAACATGCCGATGGAGATGACCTTCACGCCGTGCGCGGACGGCGGCATGATCATGTTCTCGACCTGGGTGGGACGCCCGTCCGCGCCCAGCATGCGCGGCACCGAGTGGCCGTAGATGTCCGCGTCGACCACGCCGACCTTGAGGCCGTCGGCCGCCATCGCCGCGGCCAGGTTCACCGTCACGGACGACTTGCCGACGCCGCCCTTGCCGGAGGCGACCGCGTAGACGCGGGTGAGCGAGCCGGGCTTGGCGAAGGGCACCTCGCGCTCGGTCTGGCCGCCGCGCAGCGCCGCGGCCAGCTCCTTGCGCTGCTCGTCGCTCATCACGTCGAGGGTCACGTCGACCCGGGTGACGCCCTCGACGCGGGAGACGGCGTCCGTCACGTTCGTCGTGATCGTGTCCCGCATCGGGCAGCCCGAGACCGTCAGGTACACGGTGACCGCGACCGCGCCCTCCGCGCCGATCTCCACGGACTTGACCATCCCCAACTCGGTGATGGGCCGCTGGATCTCGGGGTCGTTCACCGTCGCCAGCGCTTCGCGCACCGCGTCTTCCGTAACCATGTACTCGATGGTACGGCTCCTGGTAGGGGGGTCCGGAAGCCCGGTCAGCGGTCGCCTACGTCACGTGCCCGGCCCGTCCCCGACGGGAATACGTCGCGCCGCTCCTCCACCTCCCTGACCAGGTCCTGGAGCTCGGAGCGGATCCAGTCGCGGGTCGCGACCTCGCCGAGGCCCATGCGCAGCGCGGCGATCTCTCGGGTGAGGTACTCGGTGTCGGCGATGGAGCGCTCGTTCTGCTTGCGGTCCTGTTCGTGGGTGACCCGGTCGCGGTCGTCCTGGCGGTTCTGCGCGAGCAGGATCAACGGGGCCGCGTACGACGCCTGGAGCGAGAGCATCAGGGTCAGAAAGATGAACGGGTAGCGGTCGAAGCGCAGGTGCTCGGGCGCGGTGACGTTCCAGACCACCCACAGGACGATCGCGACCGTCATCCAGACGATGAACCGCCCCGTGCCGAGGAAGCGCGCGATGCGCTCCGAGAGCTTCCCGAAGGCCTCCGGGTCGTACTCCGGCAGCAGCCTGCGGCGCGGGGCGCGCGGCTGGTCGAGGCGGAACCGGGGGCGCCCCTCGGGCCGTGCCTCGCGCCGCTCGTCCCGCGCCTCGCGCTCCCGCCCCGGGGTCCGGGGCTCCCGGTCACGCGCCATGGCCGGCCCCCTCCGGGAGGTGGAACTCGGTCTCCCGCCAGTCGTCCGGCAGCATGTGGTCGAGCACGTCGTCGACCGTGACCGCGCCCAGCAGCGAGCCGCCCTCGTCGACGACGGGCGCCGCGACCATGTCGTACGTGGCGAAGAAGCCCGCGACGACGGGCAGCGGGTCCTCGGGGGTGAGCGGGCGCAGGTCGTCGTCGAGGATCGAGCCGACGAGCGTGTACGGCGGGTCGCGCAGCAGCCGCTGGAAGTGCACGGCGCCCAGGTACTGGCCGGTCGGCGTCTCGTCGGGCGGGCGGCACACGTACACCTGTGCGGCAAGCGCGGGCGACAGGTCCTGCTGGCGCACCCGCGCGAGGGCGTCGGCGACCGTGGCGTCCGGGCGGAGCACGATCGGCTCGGTCGTCATCAGGCCGCCCGCGGTGCGCTCCTCGTACGCCATCAGGCGGCGCACGTCGGCGGCGTCGTCCGGCTGCATGAGGGTCAGCAGGCGCTCCTTGTCCTCCTCGGGCAGCTCGGCGAGCAGGTCGGCGGCGTCGTCCGGGTCCATGGCCTCAAGGACGTCGGCGGCGCGCTCCTCCTGGAGCTTGCCGAGGATCTCGATCTGGTCGTCCTCCGGCAGCTCCTCCAGGACGTCCGCGAGCCGGTCGTCGTCCAGGGCGGCGGCGACCTCGGCGCGGCGCTTGGCGGACAGGTGGTGCAGCACGTTGGCCAGGTCGGCGGGGCGGAGCTGCTCGAAGGTGGCGAGCAGGTTCTCGGCGCCCTGCCCGTGCTCCTCCAGGAAGAAGCCCTCGACCGCGGACCACTCCACGGTGAGCGCCTCCCCCCTGCGCCGGAACGCCCCCGCCTTCCCCTTGCGTACGAAGACCCGGTCGATCTCCCAGTCGCGGCGGGCCGGGAGCTGGCGCACGGACACGTCGAGGACGGTGACCTCCTCGCCGGTCGCGACCAGGCGCACCCGCCGGTCCAGCATCTCGCCGAGCACCAGCCGCTCGGTGGGGCGCTGCTCGAAGCGCCGGACGTTCAGCACGCCGGTGGTGATGACCTGGCCGGACTCGATGCCGGTCACGCGGGTCATGGGCAGGAAGATGCGGCGCCGGGTCGCGACCTCCACGACGAGCCCGAGCAGCCGCGGCGGCTTCCGGTCGACGCGCAGCATGGCGACGAGGTCGCGCACCCGGCCGACCTGGTCGCCGTTCGGGTCGAAGACGGCGGTGCCGGACAGGTGCGAGACGAAGATCCGGGGCGCGCCTCCTGCCATGTGCCGCGCCTTTCTCGGGACGGGGACGGGGCGTGTTCTCGGGACCGGGACGGGCGGGTTCGTCGGGACGGGGACGGGGCGCGGGGCCGCGGTTCGCCGCGTGTGTCCCGCATGCCGGGTATGGGGGCTTCAGGCTAGCCCGTACCCGTCGTATCCGCCCTGGTGAGGCGTCCGGACGGACGGGCGCGGAGGGACGGGGGAGACACCGGTACGCTGCGGTACGCCAGGCCGTCCAGGGGTACGGCTCTGGCCGTAGACGACATCGGCACGAGAGGCAGCGCCACCTGTGACTGCGATGCGACCGGCCCCCCGTTCCCGAAGGTTCGCGCTGGTGGGCGCGGTGTGCGCGGGGCTCGTGGTGGGCGGTGCGGGACTGACCGCGTGCGGCGGCGGAGGGGGCGGGGGCGAGGACCCCGACGCCGGCACCAACGGCGTCGGCAAGCTCTCCGCGGCCCGGATCCAGAGCAAGGCCCGGCAGGTGGCCGAGGCCGCGCCCGCCGTGCGGCTGTCCGGCACCGTCGTCAGCAAGGGCCACACGTACAAGCTCGACATGCGGCTCACGCACAACGGCGGCACGGGCACGGTGACGTCCAAGGGCGGGACGTTCGAGCTGCTGCGCGTCGACCGGAACCTCTACCTGAAGGCGGACGCGGCCTTCTGGGCGCACAAGGAAGAGGGCGCCGGGGGTGCCGGGGGCCCCGGGGGTACGGGCGGCGCGGACGGCGCGGCGGCCGCCAAGCTCGACGGCAAGTACGTGAAGGTGCCCCAGGGCGACCCCGCCTACCGGCGCCTGAGCGGGTTCACCGACAAGGGCGTCCTGCTCGACGGCACCCTCGCGCTGCACGGCACCCTGGCCAAGGGCGAGCGCGGCGGGACCGGCGCCAAGCGCTTCATCAGGATCAGCGGCGACAAGGGCGCGGGCGGCACCCTGGAGGTGTCCCTGAAGGGCAAGCCGTACCCGCTGACCCTGCGGCGCGCGGGCGGCACCGGCACGCTGCGGCTCAGCGAGTGGGGGCAGCTCGTGCCGCTGAGGGAGCCGGACAAGGGCGAGACCGTGGACTACGGCCAGCAGTTGCCCACGTCGTAGCGGCGGCGGTCCGGCGGCACCGGGAACGGCCGACGGCCACTGGCAGCGGCTGGGCGGCGGCGGCGGCCGAGCGGCACCGTTGGCGGCCGGCCGCTCAGCGGCGCTTCCTCCCGCGGCGCAGCAGCAGCCGGGGCAGCGCCTCCGGCGCGCTTTCGCGCGTCGTCACCGGCGTGGGCAGCGGCGGGGCCGCCAGGGAGCCCGCGGGCGGCTCCAGGTCCGCCTCGCGCGGGGCGAGCCGCAGGACCCGGCACTGCTCCGCCCACCGCTCGGCGATCCGCTCGCCGTCAGGGGCGTTCAGGCGCTTGCCCTTGAGCTCGGCGACCGCCGCCTCCCACGCCGCGGAGCGCGGGGTCAGCTCGGTCACCGTCGCCGTCCAGGACAGCAGCCGGCCGCCCTTGTCCTTGCTGCGTACGGTCACCACGGCCGTGGCGCCGTCGGCGAGCTCGGGGAAGGGCTGCTCGCCGGGGCCGTCGCCCACGAGGTGGGCGGCGCCGTCGTGCCAGACGTGCCACAGCGCGCGGTCGGGGCCCGCGCCGCGCACCCAGACGAGGCCCGACTTCTTGGTGGCCTCCTCGACGAGGGCGCGCCCGAGGAGAGTGTCAGCGGTCATGACGGCAGCTTAGCCAGCGGCCCCCGGGGCACAGCCGGCGCTCAGAGCCAGCCGTTGCGCTTGAGGGTGCGGTGGATGGTGTAGCAGACCACGCCGATCAGGCCGAGGACCATCGGGTAGCCGTAGCGCCAGTGCAGCTCCGGCATGTGGTCGAAGTTCATGCCGTACACGCCGCACACCGCCGTCGGGACGGCGATGATCGCCGCCCAGGAGGTGATCTTGCGCATGTCCTCGTTCTGCGCGACGGCCGCCTGCGCGAGGTTGGCCTGGAGGATGGAGTTGAGCAGCTCGTCGAAGCCGAGGACCTGCTCCTGGACGCGGGCCAGGTGGTCGGCCACGTCGCGGAAGTACTTCTGGATGTCGGGGTCGACCAGCCGCATCGGCCGCTCGCTCAGGAGCTGCATGGGGCGCAGCAGCGGCTGCACGGCCCGCTTGAACTCCAGCACCTCGCGCTTGAGCTGGTAGATCCGCCCGGCGTCGACACCGCGCGAGACGCCCTTGCCGGTGGCCGCGAACACCTCGTTCTCGACGTCGTCGATGTCGACCTGCATCGCGTCCGCGACCGCGAGGTAGCCGTCGACGATGTGGTCGGCGATGCCGTGCAGGACCGCCGAGGGGCCCTTGGCGAGCAGCTCGGGCTCGTCCTGGAGGCGGCGGCGCAGCGTGCGCAGCGAGCCGTGGCCGCCGTGCCGCACGGTGATGAAGAAGTCCCGGCCGGTGAAGCACATGACCTCGCCGGTCTCCACCACCTCGCTGGTCGCGGTGAGTTCGGCGTGCTCGACGTAGTGGATGGTCTTGAAGACCGTGAACAGGGTGTCGTCGTAGCGCTCCAGCTTGGGCCGCTGGTGGGCGTGGACGGCGTCCTCGACGGCCAGCGGGTGCAGTCCGAACTCGGCGGCGATACCGGCGAATTCGGCCTCCGTCGGCTCGTGCAGGCCGATCCAGGCGAAGCCGCCGTCGCGGCGCACCTGGAGCATCGCCTCGTGCGGGGTGAGGGCCTCCTCGCGGGATACGCGGCGGCCGTCGCGGTAGACGGCGCAGTCGACGACGGCCGATGCGGCACGCGGGTCGCGGGTGGCGTCGTACGAGCTGTAGGAGCCGCTGTCCTTCCGCAGGGCGGGGCGGACTGCGGCGCGCAGGTCGCGGATCATCGACATGGGCAGGCTCCTTCGACGAAAGGGCCGCCTGCGGCGGGTGGAACTACCCGGAATGGGGACGTCCGGCTGTGCTGGGGGCACGTCCGCAAAGCGGGGAGCACCGCACCGTCGCGGTGGCAGCAACGCTACTGATGCAGATCAGGTGAAACGCGGAGCTCTTCCGTCGTGCGGGGCACGGGCCGGCTGCGGCCGGGAGGGTCGAGAAGTGCCGGGCACGCAGCCGCAGCGTCGTTGCTGCGGGGGGTCAGCGGGCGGAAGAGCGAGTGGTACTGCACGGTCGACTTCGATCCACTGCAGCCCCACCTCCTCCGGCCGGTCCCCCGTGGGGGAGTTCCCAGGCGCGCGTGGCGCCGTCCGTCGAGTACGGGCCCGAGGGCCCTGAGGTCCGGGCTTGAGAGCGACGCTTCTGCGTGCCGCCCGGGCCAGCAGCCAACAGTATCAGCCGACTGGTGCCCCAAACCCCGAGCTTTACCCATCACTGACGAGTCCTATGCTCCGGGCATGGCTGATGTTCTTGCTCTGGTCGAGGCCCGGCTCCGCGAGGGCCTGGGCGAACCGGACGCGCGCGCGGCGGTGACGTTCCTCGGCACGGACCGCGTCGAGGTGCTCCGGTTCCCGGCCGGGGACGGCGGGGTGGTGCGGTACGCCACCCTCGGCATGTCCGCCCAGCCCATGGCCGATCCCACGGCGGTGCTCGCCGACCCGGTCAAAGGCCCGCGGGCGGAGCTGGTCCTCTCCGTGCGGAGCGGCCTCGCCGACACCGACAAGGTGCTCAGGCCCCTGGCCGTGCTGGCCGCTTCCCCGCAGGTCGAGGGCGTCGTGGTGACGCCCGGCGCCTCGCTGGACGTGGGCGGACCGCTGTGGCCGGGCGCCCCCTTCACCGCCGTGCTCGTCGCCGAGCCGGGCGGCCTGGTCCCCGACCTGGAACTGCCCGACCCGATGGATCCCGTACGGTTCCTGCCGCTGCTGCCCATGACGCCGAACGAGGCGGCCTGGAAGCGGGTGCACGGGGCGCAGGCCCTCCAGGAGCGGTGGCTCACCAGAGGCACGGACCTGCGCGATCCGCTGCGGACGTCGGTGCCCCTGGACTGAGCGCCGCCCCAGCCCGGAGGCGCGCCTTCCTCCGACCGGACGCGCCCACGGGGCCTTGTACCGGGGCTGCCCCTGGACCGGGCCCGCCGTTGGCGGCGCCTGCTCCTGGGCCGGGGCCGTCCCCGCGGGTTCCCGGCGCCTGTCCTGCCGCCCGGTGCCCCGGGGGCTGCTCGATCCCTTCCTGAGGCCTTCCGGATTCGCTCAGGCCCGTCCGGGCCGTCCCGACCTGCGCCGGGGCCGCTTGCGACCGGCCGCGGGGGCGCTGCGGCCGCACTCCGGACGGGTGATCGTCCTTGACGGGGCGTCCGCCGGGGAGGACCGTGGGGCGCTATGAGGGGCGAACCCAGTTGCCCGAAGTGTGGTGGCCGGGTCAGGGCTCCCGGCCTCTTTGCCGACTCCTGGCAGTGCGACGTGCACGGCACCGTGCATCCACTGCAGCCCGTGATCCCGCCCAGTGTCGAGGCGCTCGGCGTCGTGGTGCACCGCGCCCAGGTTCCCGTCTGGATGCCCTGGCCCCTGCCGGTCGGGTGGCTGTTCACCGGCGTGGCCTGCGCGGGCGACGACCGCAGCGGCGGCCGGGCGACCGCCGTGGCCTGCTCGGGGCCGGCGCCGCTCGGCGGCGTCGGCGAACTCATCCTCGTCGCTGAGGAGTTGGGCATCGGCCTCGGCGCGCGCTACGCGGGCATCGACGGCCCCGACCCCGGCACCGCCATGAACGTGGGCAAGCCGCCCGCGGCCAAGGTGCTCGCCGCCGGGCGCCCGACGCCCCTGTGGCACGTCACCGGCACGCCCGAGGACCGGGCCGTGTTCGCGGGGGAGGCGTGCGGGCTGTGGCTGTGGGCGATCGCCTGGCCCGAGCAGTCGGGGCTGCTGATGTACGACGAGCTGGTGCTGACGGATTTGCGGGACGCGGGGGCGGAGGTGGAGCTCCTGCCGTGCGGGGCGCTCTCGCCCCGCCTCCTCACGCCCTGACCCCACGCGGAGCGCCCTGGCCCCGCCCCCCTCGAAACCACGGGCTGCCGCCCCCTCTCGTCTGGGGCTCCGCCCCTCTCCCCCTCATCGGCGCTCCGCGCCTCGTCCTCAAACGCCGGACGGGCTGAGAGTTCCTCGACTCGCCGTCGTCGGGTGCTGCCCGCCTGCGGCGGACCGCGGACGGCCGACGACGGCGCCCAGCGGACCCACTCAGCCCGTCCGGCGATTGAGGACGAGGCCGCCAGGCCGATGAAACGGCGGGTGGGTGGGGAAACACACCGGGATGACGACGGCGGGACGCCGGACGATCCCAGCCCGTCCGGCGTTTGAGGACGAGGCGCGGAGCGCCGATGAGGGCGGGTGGGTGGGAGAAGACCCGTAGCGGCCGCAGCCCCGGCCGGGCCGTTATCCTTAAGGGCCCCTGTCCGTCCCGAAAAGCGTGGAGCCCCGCGTGCGCATCGACCTGCACACCCACTCCACCGCCTCCGACGGCACGGACACCCCGGCCCAGCTCGTCCGCAACGCCGCCGCCGCGGGGCTCGACGTCGTCGCCCTGACGGACCACGACACCACCCGCGGCCACGCCGAGGCCGTCGCCGCGCTGCCCCCCGGGCTCACCCTCGTCACCGGCGCCGAGCTGTCCTGCCGCCTCGACGGCGTGGGGCTGCACATGCTGGCGTACCTCTTCGACCCGGACGAGCCGGAGCTGGCCCGCGCGCGCGAGCTGGTGCGCGACGACCGGGTGCCGCGCGCGCGGGAGATGGTCCGCAAGCTCCAGGACCTGGGCGTGCCCGTGACCTGGGAGCAGGTCGCGCGCATCGCCGGCGACGGCTCCGTGGGCCGCCCGCACGTCGCCGAGGCCCTCGTCGAGCTCGGCGTCGTAGCGAGCGTCTCCGACGCCTTCACGCCCCAGTGGCTCGCCGACGGCGGCCGTGCCTACGCGGAGAAGACCGAGCTCGACCCCTTCGAGGCGATCCGCCTCGTCAAGGCCGCGGGCGGCGTCACCGTCTTCGCGCACCCCGCCGCGGCCCAGCGCGGCAGGATCGTCCCGGAGTCGGCGATAGCCGAGCTCGCCGCCGCCGGCCTCGACGGCATCGAGGTCGACCACCCCGAGCAACTGGCGTACGCGCCCGAGGCGGGCCCCCGCCTGCGCGGCCTCGCCGCCGACCTCGGCCTCCTCGTGACCGGCTCCAGCGACTACCACGGCAGCCGCAAGACCGTCTCGCTCGGCGAGTTCACCACCGACCCCGAGATCTACGGCGAGATCACGCGCCGCGCCACCGGGGCGTTCCCGGTGCCGGGCGCGGGCGGAGACCTGCCCGCCTAGCGGCGGCGCACCACCCCGCTCACACACCGCGCCCCCTCAGGCGCGCGCGTCATCGGCGCGCCCCCACCGGCGGCGCGCACGCCCCGTGCCGCCCGCCGGGCCCACCCCCGGGCGCCGCCGCGCCCGCCCTCGTCACCACCCCACCCAGCCCTTCGTACGACTCTCTGCAAGGCCATCACTGTGTTCGACGTCGCCGTCTTCGGCTCCCTCTTCCTCACCCTCTTCGTCATCATGGACCCCCTGGGGATCACGCCGATCTTCCTCGCGCTGACCGCGGGCCGCCCCGCCAAGGTGCAGAAGAAGATGGCCTTCCAGGCCGTCTGCGTCGCCTTCGGCGTCATCGCCCTCTTCGGCGTCGTCGGACAGCAGATCCTCGACTACCTGCACGTCTCCACGCAGGCGCTGATGATCGCGGGCGGGCTGCTGCTGCTCCTGGTCGCGCTCGACCTGCTCACCGGCAAGACCGACGAGCCCCAGCAGGCCAAGGACGTGAACGTCGCGCTCGTGCCGCTCGGCATGCCGCTGCTCGCCGGGCCCGGCGCCATCGTGCAGGTCATCCTGGCGGTCCAGCACGCCAGCGGCATGGAGCAGGTCTCCGTCTGGGCGGCGATCCTCGCCATCCACGTCGTGCTGTTCCTCGCGATGCGCTTCTCGCTGCTGATCATCCGGGTCATCAAGGACGGCGGCGTGGTCCTGGTGACGCGCCTCGCGGGCATGATGCTGTCGGCCATCGCGGTGCAGCAGATCATCAACGGCGTCACCCAGGTCATCCGCGGCGGCTGACGCGGCGGCCGCCGCCCCCCGCGCGGACCGGCGCGCACAACAGAGCCCTGCACGACATCGGCGGAACGCGGAACGCGTATCCGGTGTCGTACAGGGCTCTGGAGCGTATGGGGACGTGCGCGCGCGTTACGAGGCCGTGGTGTCGGCCGGGCGGATGTAGAGGCGCTGGCCGATGGCGGCCGCCTGCTGCACGATCCGGTTGACGGAGGCGGCGTCCACGACGGTGGAGTCCACGGCGGTGCCGTCGACGTCGTCGAGTCGCATGATTTCGAAGCGCATGGGCTTCTCCCTTCGTCCGGTGATCCTCCTGCTAGGAGAACTGTTTGCTACGTACGGGTGTAACGAGTTGCCTCGGTTAAACATTCCCTACGCTAAGGAAATTTTTTGAGAGGCTAAAGAGTGCCCGTGGTCATACCGTAGCGCGGCTGGTTGTGTTCGCTGAGTAACGGCCCCCGGTTGTGCCCCCTGTGTGACGGACGCGACAATGCGTTCCGTATGGACACGGACGAGACCCTCCACAGGACCGGCGAGGTCACGGCCCTGCTGGAGCGCACCAACGGCCTCCTCGAGCGCATGCTCGCCGAGGTGGCGAAGACCCCGTCCACGCACGCGATCTTCGTCGACGCCGGGTACCTGTACGCCGCCGCGGGCCGTCTCGCGGTGGGCACCGAGGACCGGCGCGCCTTCGAGCTGGACGCCGAGGGCCTCATCGAGGCGCTCATCGACCGGGCGCGCACGATCTTCGCCGACAGCAGGCTGCTGCGCGTGTACTGGTACGACGGCGCGCGGCGCCGCACCCACACCCTCGAGCAGCAGTCCATCGCCGAGCTCCCCGACGTCAAGGTGCGGCTCGGCAACCTCAACGCCAACAACCAGCAGAAGGGCGTCGACTCCCTCATCCGCACGGACCTGGAGTCCCTCGCCCGGCACCGCGCCATCAGCGACGCGGCCCTCATCGGCGGCGACGAGGACCTGGTGTCGGCGGTCGAGGCGGCGCAGGGGTACGGCGCGCGGGTGCACCTGTGGGGCATCGAGGCCCCCGAGGGGCGCAACCAGGCCGAGCCGCTGCTGTGGGAGGTCGACAGCCAGCGCACCTTCGACGCCGACTTCTTCAAGCCGTACATCACGCGCCGTCCCGCCGTGCCGTACGAGGGCCTGTCGGCGGCCCCGCGGCCCTCGCGGGACGACGTACGGTTCGTCGGCGCCCAGATCTCCGCGAAGTGGCTGTCGGCGCGCGGCCGCGAGGCCCTGGTGGGCCTGCTGCCCGGCCACCCCTACCTGCCCGGCTCGGTCGACCAGGAACTCCTCGTCGAGGCCGAGCGGCTGCTCGACTACTCCCTGCGGGGCCAGTCCGACCTGCGGCGGGTGCTGCGGGACGGCTTCTGGGAGCACCTCCAGAAGTGCTACTGAGGCGCCGCCGGGCGCCCGCCGCGGCTCAGTGCCGCGTACGGTCCCAGAAGGCGACGAGCGCGGCGGCGGTCGCCTCGGGGCGGTCGGTGTTGGGGGAGTGCTCGGCGCCGGTGATGACGGTGCGGTGCGCGCCGAGCCGCCGGGCCATGTCGTCCAGGAGCGGCACCGGCCAGGTGTCGTCGCGCTCACCGGACACCACGTGCCGGGGGATGTCCACGGCGGCCAGCTCGTCCACGCGGTCCGGCTCGACGCAGAGCTGCCTGCCGGTGACGATGAGCTGCACGGGGTTGTTGCGCAGCCAGCGGGCGCGCAGGGCCCCGTCGGCGCCGGGGCCGTCGGTACCGTCCATGTCCGCGTCCTCCGGCGGCTGCACCGCGCGCATCATCTCCCAGACGGCGGCCATCGAGTGCGCCGCGAGCGCGTCCGTGAGCAGGGTGGCGCGGGTGCGCTGGGAGGGGGCGATACGGCCGGGCCCCGACGACATCAGCGTGAGCGAGGCGAAGGTGCCCGCGGGGGCGAGCAGGACGGCGGCGCGGGAGACGAGGCCGCCGAGGGAGTGGCCGAGCAGGTGCGGCGGGGTGCCGGGCGGGCCGCCCAGGGCGGCGGCCTGGGCCAGGACGTCTCGCCCCAGCTCCTCCATGGCGTACGCGGCCGGGTCGTCGGGCCCCTCCGACTCGTACTGGCCCCGACCGTCCACGGCGACCGCGCGGTAGCCCGCCGCGGCCAGGAGCGGGAGCAGGACGATGAAGTCCTCCTTGCTGCCGGTGAACCCGGGCAGGAGGAGCGCGGTGCCCTTGACCTGGCCGGCGGGCGCGGCGTCCAGGACGGCGAAGGTGCTGCGCGAGGTCTCCAGCGGGCGGGCGTGCACGCCGGGCGGCGGCGTGAAGGTGGGCGGCCGACTCATACGCCGTACGGTAACGCGTACCCACCCCTGTCCGGCCGCCCTGCGCGGGGCCGGGCGGGCGCAGCCGGGGTGTGACGGTTGGCTGGGTGGGAAAGCACCGCCGCGGCCGGGGGGGAAAGCCGGACGCCCGGCCGCGGCGCTGTGCGTCGGGGCCGGGCGTCGAAAGCCAGGGTGGTACGGATGGGCGGGCGGGAGAGAGAGCCCCGGCGGGGCTTACTGCTCCGCTGCCTCGGCGGCCTTGCCACCCCGCGTCCGGCGGCGTCGGCGCGGCGCACGCGAGGCGCCCTCCTCCGCGGCGGCGGGCTCGGCGGGCGCGGAGGCCGGAGCCTCCGCGAGGGCGGCCGTGCCCTCCGCACCACCGGCGACCGGAGCCCCGGCGCGCGTCCGGCGGCGCCTGCGCGGCGTCCGGGCGGCCCGCTCGGCGGCGGGTTCCTCGGTGGCGGCGGCAGCGGCACGCCCGGGCGTGCGCCCGCGGGAGCGGCTCTTCGCGCCCCGGGCCCCGGGCTCGCCGAGGTCCTCGACCTCCTCCGCGTCCAGCCCCGCCCGGGTCCGCTCGGTGCGCGGCAGCACACCCTTCGTACCGGCGGGGATGCCGAGGTCGGAGAAGAGGTGCTCGGAGGTGGAGTACGTCTCGACGGGGTTGCCGAGATCCAGGTCGAGCGCCTTGTTGATGAGCTGCCAGCGCGGGATGTCGTCCCAGTCGACGAGCGTGATCGCCGTACCGGAGGCACCCGCGCGGCCGGTACGGCCGATGCGGTGCAGGTACGTCTTCTCGTCCTCGGGCGTCTGGTAGTTGATGACGTGCGTCACACCGCCGACGTCGATGCCGCGGGCGGCGACGTCGGTGCACACGAGCACGTCGACCTTGCCGTTGCGGAAGGCCCGCAGGGCCTGCTCGCGGGCGCCCTGGCCGAGGTCGCCGTGGACCGCGCCGGAGGCGAAGCCGCGCCGCTCGAGCTGCTCGGCGATGTCGGCGGCCGTCCGCTTGGTACGGCAGAAGATCATCGCCAGGCCGCGGCCCTCCGCCTGGAGGATGCGGGCGACCATCTCCGGCTTGTCCATGGAGTGCGCGCGGTAGACGAACTGCGCGGTGTTCGCCACGGTCTGGCCCTCGTCGTCCGGCGCGGTGGCGCGGATGTGCGTGGGCTGCGACATGTACCGCCGGGCCAGGCCGATGACGGCGCCCGGCATGGTCGCGGAGAACAGCATGGTCTGCCGCTTCACCGGCAGCATGTTGATGATCTTCTCGACGTCGGGCAGGAAGCCCAGGTCGAGCATCTCGTCGGCCTCGTCGAGGACCAGGCACTTGACGTGCTTCAGGTCCAGCTTGCGCTGACCGGCGAGGTCGAGCAGCCGGCCCGGGGTGCCGACGACCACGTCGACGCCCTTCTTCAGGGCCTCGACCTGCGGCTCGTACGCCCGGCCGCCGTATATGGCGAGGACGCGGACGTTACGCGCCTTGCCGGCGGTCAGCAGGTCGTTGGTGACCTGCGTGCACAGCTCGCGCGTGGGGACGACGACGAGCGCCTGCGGGGCCTGGGTGAGGTCCTCGGGGGTCCCGCGGCCCGCCTCGACGTCGGCGGGGACGAGGACGCGCTCGAGGAGCGGAAGACCGAAGCCCAGCGTCTTGCCGGTGCCGGTCTTGGCCTGGCCGATGACGTCGGTGCCCGAGAGGGCGACGGGGAGCGTCATCTCCTGGATGGGGAAGGGGTTCACGATGCCGACGGCCTCGAGGGCCTCGGCCGTCTCGGGGAGAATCCCGAGATCCCGGAAAGTCGTAGTCAGGGTTATGGCCTCTTCTGTGAGCCGCGGCGCGAGGCGAACGCTGGGGGTCGTGACCGTGCCGGGGACTGCCGGCCGCCTGATGGATCGAGCCGGGCGAACCGGGTGGCACGGGACCACTGCCGACGCTCGAGCGCTCACACCGCTGAGGGGGTCCCTCCGCATGCCGTGCGCTCGGTGCGCCCGGCCCTGGAGGGCTGTCTGGTCGGAGCCGATCGGGCCACCGACCGGGCATCCTCATTCATGCGGCCCGTCGGCATACTCGGCGGGCGCATTACCACTGTACCCCGGAATCCCGCAGGCGTGTCCGGCGATGTGCGTCACTCGTCCCGCGCCACCGCGCCCGGGGCCGGTCCGCGTCCGCCGTAGCGAGCCGTACGTCGATGGCGTCACAGTGGCTGACCAGGGCCTTCCGCCACCGGGCAGGCGGGCTATTGTGCGCTTCATGGAGACGCCTGACAACGCCGCCCAGCCCGCGAACGACGCAGCCGACGCCGAGGCCCCCGAGGCCCCCACCGGGGTGGCCGCCCAGGACTGGGCGAAAGCTTCCGCCGACCCGCAGTACCGCGCCGCGGTCGTGGACCTGCTCGGCGCGCTCGCCTACGGGGAGCTCGCGGCGTTCGAGCGACTCGCGGAGGACGCCAAGCTGGCGCCGACGCTCGCCGACAAGGCCGAGCTGGCGAAGATGGCCTCCGCCGAGTTCCACCACTTCGAGCAGCTCCGGGACCGGCTCGCGGCGATCGGCGTGGAGCCGACCGAGGCCATGGAGCCCTTCGTCGCCGCGCTCGACGGCTTCCACCGGCAGACGGCGCCGTCCGACTGGCTGGAGGGCCTGGTCAAGGCGTACGTCGGTGACTCCATCGCCAGTGACTTCTACCGGGAGGTCGCGGTCCGGCTCGACGCCGACACGCGCGGGCTCGTCCTGGGCGTCCTGGACGACACCGGCCACGCGAGCTTCGCGGTGGAGAAGGTGCGCGCCGCGATCGAGGCGGACCCGCGCGTGGGCGGGCGGCTCGCGCTGTGGGCGCGGCGGCTGATGGGGGAGGCCCTGTCGCAGTCCCAGCGGGTGGTGGCCGACCGGGACGCGCTGTCGACCATGCTGGTCGGCGGGGTCGCGGACGGGTTCGACCTCGCGGAGGTCGGGCGGATGTTCTCGCGGATCACGGAGGCGCACACGAAGCGGATGGCTGCGCTGGGGCTCGCGGCGTAGCTGGCCTCTGGCCTTGGGCGGGTTCTCTTGCCCGCCCGCCCACCCGTGGCTCCCGGCTTCGACCTGCGGCCCCGGCGCGTAGCGCTTTCCCGCCGTTGTCGGGGTTTTCCCGCCCACCCGCCCACCCGTGCTGCCTCTGCGTTGGACGTGTGGCCCCGGCGCGTGGCGCTTTCCCGCCGTTGTGGGGTTTTCCTGCCCCTCCGCCCGTGCTGCCTCTGCCTTGGACGTGTGGCCCCGGCGCGTGGCGCTCCCCCGCCCGCCCCGTGCTGCCGGTGCGCCTACGCCGGGGCCTGGTGGCGGCGTAGGCGGGGGTCGGGGCGGAGGAGGAGGGAGAGGAGGGCCGTGGAGACGGCCAGGGCGCCCAGGAGCGTCATGGCCGCTCCGCCCGAGCCGAGCGCCATGTGCGTGATGAACGCGCCGATCAAGGCCCCGCCCACCCCGGTCCCCAGGACCAGGGCGCGGGACGGCAGGCGGTGGGCGAGGCGGTGGACCGTGGCCCACGCGAGGGCCAGGCCGAGAAGTGCGGAGCCGAGTGCTTCCAGGATCACGGTGTGTTCCCTCCCTCATGGCCGGACGTGGATCGTGTGGCCGGTGTGGATCGTGTGATCCGTGTGCGGATCGTGGGGCTCAATCGTGGGGCAAATCGGTCCTAGCCGGTCTACCCCCGGCGCTCGGAACGCAACCCTCCACCGCTATTCATGTCCGGTTCGTACCGATGGTCCCCGTACGTCGGGTGAACAGGGAGTGAACACACGAGAACGGCCCGGTGGGTCACCCACCGGGCCGTTCTCCGCGCGCCCCGTCGGCGCGCCTGGCTGTGCGTCCTACAGCGCGCCGAAGCCCACCTTGCGCGGGGTCGGCTGGCCGATCTCCACGTACGCGAGGTGGTCGGCGGGGACCAGGACCTTGCGGCCGTTGTCGTCCACCAGGGTCAGCAGCCGGGCCTTGCCCGCCAGGGCGTCGGCCACCGCGCTCTCGACCTCCTCGACGCTCTGACCGCTCTCCAGAACGATCTCGCGCGGCGCGTGCTGCACGCCGATCTTGACCTCCACGCTTTGTCCCTCCGCCGGTCCGTGATGTGCGCGGCCGCCCGCGCGGTACCAGCACAGATTAGCCCGGTGAGGGGACGCGGACGGCTCCGGCCGCGCACGCCAGGAGCGAACACGCGGCGGGAGCGGACCGGCGCCCGCCGGCCTCAGTGGCCCTCGGCCCCGTGCAGCGGGAACCCCGCGATGCCGCGCCAGGCGAGCGACGTGAGGAGCTGCACCGCCTTCTCGCGGGGCACGCCGCCGTCGCTGTGCAGCCAGGAGCGCGCCACCACCTGGGCGAGGCCGCCGAGCCCGGAGGCCAGCAGCATCGCCTCGGCCGTGGGTAGGCCGGTGTCCTCCGCGATGACCTCGCAGATCGCCTCCGCGCACTGGAGCGTGACCCGGTCCACGCGCTCGCGGACGGCTGGCTCGTTGGTCAGGTCCGACTCGAAGACGAGCCGGAACGCGCCGCCGTCGTCCTCCACGTACCCGAAGTAGGCGTCCATCGTCGCCGCGACGCGCTGCTTGTTGTCCGTCGTCGACGCGAGGGCCGCGCGCACGGCCTGCAGCAGGTTGTCGCAGTGCTGGTCGAGCAGGGCCAGGTACAGGTCGAGCTTGCCCGGGAAGTGCTGGTAGAGCACCGGCTTGCTGACGCCCGCCCGCTCGGCGATGTCGTCCATCGCGGCAGCGTGGTACCCCTGCGCGACGAAGACCTCCTGGGCCGCGCCGAGGAGTTGGTTGCGTCGGGCACGGCGCGGCAGGCGAGTGCCCCGCGGGCGTGCCGCCTCTGTCTGCTCGATGGCTGTCACGCCGCCTCCCAGAATCGTCCTTAGTCGCGGTGTGCGCCGCGCCGCCATCGTACTTTTCGGTAACTGCGATGTGCGCGGTGCGAGCGCAGAATTTCACGGACTGGATGCCCGCGGAAGCGGGGCGTAGCGGGGCGAACACGGGCAGCTCCGCAGGCGTGCGCCCCCGCTCAGCGGTAGTCGTCCTCGTCCAGGTCGACGACGCGGGCCTGCTCCGCCAGGTCGGCCACGTCGCCGGCCCCCGGGTCGACGTCCCGCAGCGGCTCGTCCCGCTGCGGCGCCAGCTCCGCCTGCTGCTCGGCCGCGTCCGCCTCGGGCGTCTCCTGGCCGAGGCCGCCCTCGGGCTCCTCGGTCTCGAACGTGTCCGGGTCGGTCGGGTCAACGGTCATGTCGGGAACTCCTCGGTTCTCTTCGGATCTCCTCCGCGCGGGACGTCGGTCCCGCGCGGAACGGCCTGCGGTGCGCGTGCCCCGCCGGCTCCTCTTACCCGCGAGTTCCCTCTGAGCGTAGGCAACACCCGCTCGGGCCGCTACGCGATCTGTTACATGATCCGAACGGTGCCTGTGACCCCGAACACGTGATCCCCGGCGTGATCGTCTCGTAACATTGCCGCATGTCCTCGACCGAGCTGCCGCACGTGCTTGCCGCCACCGCCGCCCCCAAGCCGGGTGTCGTGAGCGGCACGGACGGCGAGCGCACGGAGACGGTCGCGCTGCCCGGCCTCACGCTCTCGGTGCGCTCCCGTCCCGGCGCCGTCCCGGGCCTGCCACCGGCGCTGTACGTGCACGGACTCGGCGGCTCCTCGCGGAACTGGTCGGCGCTGATGCCGCTGCTCACGGACGCCGTGGACGGCGAGGCGCTCGACCTGCCGGGCTTCGGCGACTCGCCGCCCCCGGACGACGGGGACTACTCGGTCACCGGGCACGCCCGCGCGGTCATCCGCCTGCTCGACGCCCGCGGCCGCGGCCCGGTGCACCTGGTGGCCAACTCCCTGGGCGGTGCCATCAGCACCCGCGTCGCCGCGGTCCGCCCCGACCTGGTGCGCACCCTCACCCTGGTCTCGCCCGCCCTGCCGGAGCTGCGCGTGCAGCGCACCGCCGTGCCGACGGGCCTGCTGGCCCTGCCCGGCGTGGCCGCCCTCTTCACCCGGCTCACCAAGGACTGGACGCCGGAGCAGCGCGTGCGCGGCGTGATGGAGCTCTGCTACGGCGATCCGGCCAAGGTCTCGCCCGAGGCGTTCGCCGTCGCCGTACGGGAGATGGAGCGCCGGCTCGCGCACCCCTACTTCTGGGACGCCATGGCCCGCACGGCCCGCGGCATCGTGAACGCGTACACCCTCGGCGGCCAACACGGCCTGTGGCGGCAGGCCGAGCGCGTGCTCGCGCCGACCCTGCTCGTCTACGGTGGCCGGGACCAGCTCGTGTCCTACCGGATGGCGCGCAGGGCGGCCGCGGCCTTCCGCGACTCGCGGCTGCTCACGCTGCCGGAGGCCGGGCACGTGGCGATGATGGAGGAGCCGGGCGCCGTGGCCGCCGCGATCCGTGAACTGCTGGCCGATACGCGTGAGTTGAGCGATCCCCACGAGGTGCGCGATGGTGTCGGTGTGACGGACGACCGCCGTGAAACGGGTACGAAGGACCGCCGTGAACCGGGTACGAGGAGCTGAGGCGCCGCGTGGGACGTCATAGCCGCCGGAGCCCGGCCGAGACCGCAGGCACCGCCGATGCGTCCGGCATACCCCGGGCCCAGGCGAGCCCTCCCGAACCCCCCGGCACCGGCCGCCGCCGACGCGGCGCCTCCCAGGGGGACACGCCCGCGCACGGAACCCCCGCCCACGACGGGACGCCGCCGGGCGCCATCCCCGAGCAGGGGACACCGCCGCACGGCACACCCGCGCACGGCACCCCTGCTCACGGCACGCCCGCACAGGGCGCGCCCGCTCATGGAACCCCTGCCCACGGCACCCCCGTGCGCGGCGCGCGGGAGGACGGCACCCCCGGTGACGGAACGTTCGAGCACGGGACGCCGCCGCGCGGCACCCCCGCGCACCAGGCCTCCCGGGACACGCCTCCCCGCGGGGTTCCGCGGGTGCGCGGCGGGCACCCCGAGCAGCGCGAGCCCGGCGGCGGCTGGGGCACCGTGGGCGGCGCCGCGCCGAAGACCGGTGGGTCCGGCACCCGCGCGCGGGGAGCGGTGTCGCGCCTGCCGGGGCCGAGACATGAGGACATCGCTGCCTTCGACGCCCTCGGCGCCCCGGACGGCTTCGAGGGCGCGGACGTGTATGCGGCAGGGGCCGAGCCGGTGAGCCGCACCTCGCACCCCCGCGACCCGTACGCGTCCGTGACCGCGTGGGAGACCGACGCCGGGGACGACGGCGACGGCACGGGCACCGGCACGCCCGGCGCCGGGGCCGACGCCACCCCGCCGCGCAGGCGCAGCCGCGCCCGTGCGGTCACCGGGATCGCCGCCGCGGCCGTCACCACCGCCCTCGCCGTCGTCGTGGCCGGTCAGGTCGCCGGGGACGCCAAGGGCTCGGGGCCCCGTACGCGGGCCGCCGACGACGAGAGGGGCGGCGGGCGCGACGCCCGCGGCTCCGCCTCGCGTTCGGACAACCGGCCCACGCCCTCGGACTCGCCGACCCCGGAGACGTACGAGCAGAAGATGGGCAGGAAGTACCCGCTGGACGCGAAGCTCACCGCGTCCGGGGACTTCGCGGCGGTCACCGGCTTCGACCGGGCGCCGGGCAAGGGGCGGAAGTTCCGCTACCGCGTGGACGTCGAGAAGGGCATGGGCCTGGACGGCGAGCTGTTCGCGCAGGCCGTGCAGAAGACCCTGAACGACCGGCGGAGCTGGGCCCACGGCGGGGCCCGGACCTTCGAGCGGATCTCCTCCGGGAGGCCCGACTTCGTCATCACGCTGGCCAGCCCGGGGACCACCGCGAAGTGGTGCGCGAAGTCGGGGCTCGACACCCTGCAGCAGAACGTGTCGTGCGACTCGGCCGCCACCGACCGCGTCATGATCAACGCCTACCGCTGGGCGCAGGGCGCCAAGACCTACGGCGACCGCATCCACCCGTACCGGCAGATGCTGATCAACCACGAGGTGGGCCACCGGCTCGGCCACGGCCACGTGGACTGCCGGCGGGACGGCGAACTGGCCCCGGTCATGCAGCAGCAGACCAAGTTCCTCGACCACGACGGGATCCGCTGCCGGCCCAACCCCTGGGCGTATCCCGAAGGGTGAGACGGTCTGGCTCGGAGTGTGAGACGTCGCGTTGACATGCCACGCGACATCGTCCATATTTCTCCCCATGTCGATCCGTCACGCCTCCCCGAGCGCCGCCCTTGAGCTGGCGCTGTTCGGCGTGACCGCGCTCTGCGTGGCCGACATTCACTGTCGCTGACGCCCGCCTCCGGCGCGTGCGTCGCGTTTCTCCCCTTTTGTGTGCCCTCCCGCGTCTGCGGGGACCGCGCCCGGTGCGCCGTCCACGATGCGGACCGCCGTCCATATGACGGACAGGCGGACGGGTGGCAGACGGCTCTCGGTGTGCGCCCGTGGCGGGCTCTCTCGCGCCCCTTCCCCGCTTCCCCTTTTCTCTTCAGCTTTCCGAGAGGCACTCCGATGCGCAGCCTGCGTCGCTCCCCGTCCGTCATATCCCGCCGCCTCGTCACGGCGTCCGCCGCCCTGGTCGTGCTGGCCTCGGGCGCCGCGGCCTGCGCGGGACCCGAGGACAAGAACGACGCGGGCGGTGACGGCAAGCCCCGGAAGGGCGGCACCCTCACCATCCTCAACCGCGACCCCCAGAAGAACTTCGACCCCGCCCGCCTGTACACCTCCGGCGGCGGCAACGTGCCGAGCCTCGTCTTCCGCACCCTGACCACGCGCAACCGCGAGGACGGCGCCGAGGGCACGAAGGTCGTCCCGGACCTCGCCGAGAGCCTCGGCAAGCCGAGCAGGAACGCCACGGTGTGGACGTACAAGCTCAAGCAGGGCCTGAAGTTCGAGGACGGCTCGCCGATCACCAGCGCCGACATCAAGTACGGCATCGAGCGCTCCTTCGCGGCCGAGCTCTCCGGCGGCGCGCCCTTCCTGCGTGACTGGCTCATCGGCGGCGACACCTACGAGGGCCCCTACCAGGACAAGAAGGGCCTGAAGTCCGTCGAGACGCCGGACGACCGGACGATCGTCTTCCATCTGAACAAGCCCGTCGGCGACTTCGACTACGTGGCCACCCAGACGTCGTTCGCCCCCGTCCCGAAGGCCAAGGACAAGGGCACCAAGTACGAGGAGCACCCCGTCTCCTCCGGCCCGTACAAGGTCGTCGAGAACACCAACGGCGGCGAGCGGCTGCGCCTGGAGCGCAACCCGCACTGGTCGGCGAAGACCGACGCCGAGCGCAAGGCCTACCCGGACACCATCGACGTCCGCTCCGGCCTCAACTCCTCCGTCATCAACCAGCGGCTCTCCGCGAGCCAGGGCGCCGACGCCGCGGCCGTCACCACCGACACCAACCTCGGCCCCGCCGAACTCGCCAAGGTCACCGGCGACAGGAAGCTGGCCGCGCAGGTCGGCACCGGCCACTTCGGCTACACCAACTACCTGGCCTTCAACCCGAAGAAGAAGCCCTTCGACGACCCCAAGGTCCGCCAGGCCATCGCCTACGCCGTCGACCGCTCCTCGGTCGTCAACGCCGCGGGCGGCTCCTCCCTCGCCGAGCCCGCCACCACCTTCCTGCCGAACCAGAAGGCCTTCGGGTACCAGAAGTTCGACCACTTCCCGGCGGGCGCGTCCGGCAACCCCGAGAAGGCGCGGGAACTCCTGAAGGAGGCCGGCCACAAGGACGGCCTGACCATCACCCTCACCCATTCCAACGCCAAGAACTTCGAGACCAGCCCGGAGATCGCCACCGCCCTGCAGGACGCCCTGAAGAAGGCGGGCATCACCGTCAAGCTCCAGGGCCTGGAGGACAACGACTACGAGGACAAGGTCCACGACGCCAAGGACGAGCCGGGCCTCTTCCTCGCCCACTGGGGCGCCGACTGGCCCTCCGGCGGCCCCTTCCTCGCCCCGATCTTCGACGGCCGCCAGATCGTGAAGGACGGCTACAACTTCAACTCCGCCTTCCTGGACGACAAGGCCGTCAACAAGGAGATCGACGAGATCAACAAGCTCACCGACCACGCCGCGGCCGCGAAGCGCTGGGGCGCCCTCGACAAGAAGATCGGTGAGAAGGCCGTCAACGTCCCGCTGTTCCACCCGGTGTACAAGCGGCTGTACGGCAAGGACGTCAAGAACGTCGTGATCAGCGACTGGACCGGCGTCCTCGACGTGTCCCAGGTCGCGGTCAAGTAGGGCCGGTCAGGTCACCCAAGCCATGAGTGAGGCCCTGTTGGCCTCGGAGCACGCGGGAGCGGACGCCGTCACGGCGGCCGCCCCCGCCACCTCCGGGGCCCGTCAGTTCTGGCGGCGGCTGCGCACCCGGCGCGCCGCCCTCGTCGCGGGCGCGGTCGTCGCCCTGCTCGTCCTGGTCGCGCTCGCCGCGCCGCTGCTCACCGCCCTGGAGGGCCAGGACCCCACCACGTACCACCCCGGACTCGTCGACTCCGCGCGCGGCGGCGTGCCCGTCGGCCCCTTCGGCGGCATGAGCGCCGAACACTGGCTCGGCGTCGAGCCGCAGACCGGCCGCGACCTGTTCGCCCGCCTGGTGTACGGCGCCCGCGTCTCGCTCGGCGTCGCGCTCGTGGCCACGTTCCTGCAGGTCGTGCTCGGTGTCGCCGTCGGGCTCACCAGCGGGCTCGGCGGCCGCTGGGTGGACCTCGCGCTCAGCCGCGCCACCGACGTCATGGTGGCGCTGCCCCTGATGGTCCTCGCGCTCGGGCTGCTCGCCGTCGTGCCGAGCGGCTTCCCGCGCCCGGTCCTCGTCGCGCTCGTCGTCGGCCTCGTCGGCTGGGGCGGCATGGCGAAGCTCGTCCGCGCCCAGACCATCACCCTCAAGTCCCTCGACCACGTCGCGGCGGCCCGGCTGAGCGGCTGGCGCGCGGTCGGCGTCGCCCGCCGCGAGCTGCTGCCCGCCCTCGCCGCGCCCGTCATCACGTACGCGGCGCTGCTCTTCCCCTCGAACATCGTCGTGGAGGCGGCCCTGTCCTTCCTCGGTGTCGGCGTCAAGCCGCCCACCGCGTCCTGGGGGCAGATGCTCACCTCCGCCGACGTCTGGTACCAGGCGGCCCCGCAGTACCTGCTGCTGCCCGCCGCCGCGCTGTTCACGACCGTGCTCGCCCTGACCGTCCTCGGCGACGGCGTCCGCACCGCCCTGGACCCGCGCGCGGCCTCCCGCCTGCGGGTGGGGGCCAAGCGGACCAAGGAGAACGGCGGGGCCGAGCGGGCCGGGCGGACCGAGTCGCTTACGAAGACCGAGCAGGCCGGGCCGACCGAGTCGCTCACGAAGACCGAGCGGGCCGAGCGGGCCGAGAAGGGGGAGACCTCCGCATGACCCGGAACTCCGGCCCGACCGGCCGCACCGGACGCCTGGGCCTCACCGGACGCCTGGGCCTCACCGGTTTCGCGGGCTTCGTCGCGCGCCGCGCCGTCGGCGCCGTCGTCACCCTCTTCGCCCTGTCCGTCGTCATCTACGCCGTCTTCTACGTCGCCCCCGGCGACGTCGCCCAGATCACCTGCGGCCCACGCTGCTCACCCGCCCAGGTCCACCAGGTCGCCGAGCAGCTCAAGCTCGACGACCCCCTGTACACCCGGTACGTGGAGTTCCTGCGCGGCATCGTCGCCGGCCATGACTACTCCACCGGCACCGGCGTGCTGCACTGCGACGCGCCCTGCCTCGGCCTGTCGTACCAGACGGACCAGCAGGTCACCGACCTGATCCTGAACAAGGTGCCGGTCACCGGCTCCCTCGCGCTCGGCGCCATGGTGCTGTGGCTGATCCTCGGCGTCGGCACCGGCGTGCTGTCCGCCTGGCGCCGCGGCCGCCTCACCGAGCGCGTGCTGACCGCCGTCACGCTCGCGGGCACCGCCACCCCGGTGTTCGTCATCGGCCTGCTCCTGATGATCCTGGTCTGCGGCCAGCTCCAGTGGCTGCCGTTCCCCCAGTACGTGCCCTTCACCGACGACCCCCAGCAGTGGGCGTGGAACCTGCTGCTGCCCTGGCTGTCGCTGGCCCTCATCGAGTCCGCCAAGTACGCGCGCCTGACCCGCTCCGCCATGCTGGAGACCCTCGCCGAGGACCACGTGCGCACCTTCCGCGCGTACGGCGTCACGGAGCGCTCCGTCGTCGGCCGGCACGCGCTGCGCGGCGCCCTCGCGCCCGTCATCGCGCTCAGCGCCAACGACTTCGGCACGATGTTCGGCGGCGCCCTGCTCACCGAGACGCTGTTCGGCCTGCCCGGGCTCGGCCGTGAGCTGGTGCAGGCGGTCCGGGTCGTCGACCTGCCGGTGGTCGTCGGCATGGTCCTCGTCACCGGCTTCTTCGTGGTCCTCGCCAACGCCGTCGCGGACGTCCTGTACGCGGTGGCCGACCGACGGGTGGTGCTCTCGTGAGCCTCCAACACCTCGAACACCCCGCACACCCCGCACCCCTCGTACAGGTGGACGGCCTGAGCGTCGGCTTCGGCGACGTGCGCGCCGTGGACGCGGTCTCCTTCACGCTGGAGCGCGGCGCGGCCCTCGCCCTCGTCGGCGAGTCCGGCTCCGGCAAGTCCACCGTCGCCGCCGCGCTGCTCGGCCTGCACCGGGACACCGGGGCGCGCGTCACCGGCACCGTCCGGGTCGGCGGCGTCGACGTCGGCGCCGCCTCCGACCAGGAACTGCGGCGGCTGCGCGGCTCGGTCGCCGCGATGGTCTTCCAGGACCCGCTGTCCTCCCTGGACCCGTACTACGCCGTCGGCGACCAGATCGCCGAGGTGTACCGCGCCCACTCCGGGGCCACGCGGCGCGCCGCACGCGCGCGTGCCGTCGACGTGCTCGACCGCGTCGGCATCGCCGACGCCGCCCGGCGGGCCCGCTCCCGCCCGCACGAGTTCAGCGGCGGCATGCGCCAGCGCGCCCTGATCGCCATGGCCCTCGCCTGCGAGCCCGAGCTGATCGTCGCCGACGAGCCGACCACGGCCCTAGACGTGACCGTGCAGGCGCAGATCCTCGACCTGCTGCACACCCTGCGCGAGGAGACCGGCACGGGCCTGCTCCTGGTCACCCACGACGTGGGCGTGGCCGCCGGGAACGTCGACGACGTCCTCGTCATGCGCCACGGCCGCGTCGTGGAGCGCGGCCCCGTCGCCGACGTCCTCGCCGCGCCCCGGGAGCCGTACACGCGGCGGCTCCTGAGCGCGGTGCCGCGCGTGGACGCCCCCCGCGAGGAACGCGGCGGGGACCTCGGCGACGTCGTCGTCGAGGCCCAGGGGCTGCGGCGCGCCTTCGGGCGCGGGAGAAGCGCCTTCACCGCCGTCGACGACGTCTCCCTCACCGTGCGCGCCGGCGAGACCCTCGGCGTCGTCGGTGAGAGCGGCAGCGGCAAGACGACGCTCGGCCGCATGCTCGTGGGGCTCCTGGAACCCACCTCCGGCCGGCTGCTCCACGGCGGCACCGAGAAGCAGCGCCCCGGCCCCGTGCCGGGCGCCCAGATGGTGTTCCAGGACCCCGTCTCCTCGCTCAACCCGCGCCGCTCGGTGGGCGAGTCCGTCGCCGACCCGCTGCGGGCACGGGGCGACCGCGACGAAGGGGCCATCCGCGCCCGCGTACGGGACCTCCTGGAGCGCGTCGGCCTCGACCCGGCACAGTACGACCGCTATCCGCACGAGTTCAGCGGGGGCCAGCGCCAGCGCGTCGGCATCGCGCGGGCCCTCGCCGCCGAACCCCGGCTCATCGTCTGCGACGAGCCGGTCTCGGCGCTCGACGTCACCACCCAGGCCCAGGTCACCGCGCTGCTCGCCGAGTTGCAGCGCGAACTGGGGCTCGCGCTGGTCTTCGTCGCCCACGACCTCGCGGTGGTACGCCAGGTCAGCGACCGGATCGCGGTGATGCGCCGCGGCCGGCTCGTCGAACACGGCTCCGTGGACGAGGTCTACGGCGCGCCCCGGGACCCGTACACGAGGGAACTACTCGCCGCCGTGCCCGCCCTGGACCCGGCGGTCGCGGCCGAGCGGCGCGCCGCTCGGCGCGCGCAGGCGCGGTCGGCGGCGCACGAGGAGCTCGCCGCGGTGTGACGCCTTGACGCGCGGCGCGGCGTGGGAGTGCCGCCGCGCGTGGCGGGGTGAACGCCGCGCGCGGCCAAGGCAGTTCGCGGTCCTGGGCCGTGGCTCCGGGCGTCGTGCCGTGCGCCGTCCATAGCGCGGCAGAACGCCGTCGACGCGGGAAAGTTACTGCGCTTCACCCCTTTTGGTGGCGCGATGGACAACCGTCCGTCGCGCCACCGGCATGTCCGCATACGTTCGTCCCGCTGCGAGCCGTCGGCCCAACGGCGGCTCCCCATACGGGAGAACGGGGGTGCACACGTGCGCGTCGGACTGCTTACGGAGGGTGGCTATCCGTATGTGGACGGTGAGGCCCGGCTCTGGTGCGACCGGCTCGTACGCGGGCTCGGGCAGCACGAGTTCCACGTGTACGCGCTGAGCCGGAGCGCCCACCAGGAAGCACTCGGCCGGTGCGCCCTGCCGCCCCAGGTCCGCGGCGTACGCAGCGCCGCCCTGTGGGGCGAGGCCTCCGGGCGGCCGGTCCGCCGGGGCCGGCGGCGCGCCGGACGGCGGTTCGCCGAGTCCTTCGGCGAGCTCGCCGCGGCGGTGTGCGCGGAGGCGGGGCAGGGCGCTGCGCCACCCCCGGAACAAGGCGCGGGGGAGGGCTCCGCCGCTATGGCGGACCGTTTCGGCAGCGGGCTCTACGGACTCGCCGACCTGGCCCGCGACACCGGCCCCCTCGCCGGTGCCCTGCGCTCCGAGGCCGCCGTGGCCGTCCTGGAGCGCGCCTGCCGGGCACCCGGCGCGTCCCGGGCCGCCCGCGCCGCCCGCGTCCCCGACCTGCTCGCCGTGGCGGCGGAGCTGGAACGGCTGCTGCGCCCACTGTCCCTCGACTGGTACGGCGACGACGCGCTCGGCGCGGTCGACCTCTGCCACGCCACGTCCGCCGGGGCCGCCGCCCTGCCGGGGCTGCTCGCCGGGCACTTCGCGGGCGTCCCGCTGCTCGTCACCGAGTACGGGGTGCGACTGCGGGCGCACTATCTGGCTGGGGCTGGGGCTGGGGCTGGGGCCGGGGTTGGGGCTGGGGGGTTCGGCGGAGGGGGCTTCGGGACAGGGGGCTTCGGGACAGCAGAGGGCTTCGCGGCGGAGGGCTCCGGGGGCGGGGCGGCGGGTCCCGGCGGGTCCGCGCGGGCCCTGGTCGCCGCCCTCCACGGCAGGCTCGCCACCGAGACCTACCGCCGGGCCGCCGTGGTCACGTCCGGCAGCGCCCACGCCCGCCGCTGGCAGGAACGGTGCGGCGCCGACCGCGCGAAGCTGCGCACGGTCCCCCCCGGCCTGGACGCGGAGCGCTTCGCCGAGGTCGGTGAACGCGAGGGCCCCGGCGCCCCGGACACCCTCCTCTGGGCCGGCCGGATCGAGCCCGCCAAGGACCTGGTTTCCCTCCTGCACGCCTTCGCCGAGGTCCGCGAGGCGGTGCCCGCGGCACGGCTGCGCGTCGTCGGCACGGCCGCGGACGGGCCGCGGGCTCCGGCGTACCTCGCGCACTGCCGGGAGCTGGCCGCGCAGCTCTTTCCGGCCGGGCCCGGCGGAGCGGGCGCCGCGGGCGCCCACCCGGTGTCCTTCGAGGAGACCGGCGGCCCGGAGGCGCCCGGGCTCGCGGATGTGTACGCCGCCGCAGGCGTGGTCGTCCTCTCCAGCGTCGCCGAGGGCTTCCCGGTCGGCCTCGTCGAGGCGATGCTCTGCGGGCGGGCCACGGTGTCGACGGACGTCGGCGCGGTGGTCGAGGTCGTCGGCGGCACCGGCCTGGTGGTGCCCCCGCGCGACCCGCGGGCGCTCGCGCAGGCGTGCGTGGCGCTGCTGCGCGACCCCGCACGGCGCGCGCGCCTCGGGGCGGCGGCGCGCGCCAGGGCGCTCGAACTCTTCACGGCCGAGCAGAACGTCGCCGCGTTCCACGCCATGTACCTGGAGATCGTCTCGCGCTGCCCGGTACGCCGTGAAGCCGTCGACGAGGCGGGCGCGCCGGTGCCGTTCGGGCACCCGGCCGAGGCGTCGGTGCCGGGCCGGTGGACGGCCGGACGCGGGTCGGCCGCCCCTTACGGGGGCGCGGTGGCCGCCTCGTACGGGAGCGGGCCCGTGCCCGGAGGCGCGGTCGGCGGCCCGGGCGCGCCTGCGGTACCGGGCGCCCACGGAGTACCCGGGGGAGTACCTGGAGCACCCGGCGGCGTGCTCGGCGGCCCGGTGCCCGCCGCCGGGCCGAGCTGGGCCGCCCGCCACGGCCTGCCCGGCCACCTGCGGGGAGCCGCCTCGTGACCCGCCTGGAGCCGCCGTCGGCGGACGTACCCCGGGCGCCGGGGGGCGCGGCCGGATGGGACCCGCGCTCGAACGAACTGGTGCGGGGACACGGTCCTGGGCCGGCCGCGTACGGCGCCCCGGAGGGGGCCGAGCGGCTGGGTGGAACCACCGGCCGACCGGGCGAAGCCGCCGGGCGGCCGGGCGGAGCCGCCCTACAGCCGGGTGGAGCCGCCCAACGGCTGGGCGGAGCCGCCCAACGGCCAGGCGGAGCCGCAGCCTCCGGTGGCGAGGACCCAGCCCCGGACGTCGTACCGCGCCCCCCGCACGGGGACCCCGTCAAGGCGCTGCTGCACCGCCACCGCGCCTTGTGCGAGCGCGCAGTGGACCCCCTGGAGATCGCGGCGGCGCTCGAAGTCCACGGCATGACCGACCGGACGGCCGCGCGCTACCGGCACCGCGACGTGTTCTCCCTCGCCGAGGAGATGTACGCGCGCGTGCCGCGCGACAGCGCCGCGTGCGGCACCCGCGACGCGTGGGACACCCACGCCACACGGGACACGCGGGACACCCCGGGGGCCGAGGCCGGAGGGGACCGGCACGCCTCGAGCCCCGGCCACGACACCTCCCGGGCGGGCGCCCGGCCCCTACTCCGCGCCCGCTGGGCCGTGTTCGCGCTCCTGCCGGGCGCCGTGTGCGCCCTCACCGTCGCGGGGCTGGCCCTCACCGAGGGCGGCGTACGGCTCGCCGTGGCACTCGCGGGCGCGCTCGCCCTCGCCGCGGCCCTGCACACCGCCCTGCGGCACGCACCGCCGCGCGCCGCGCGCTCCGGGGCGGCCACGCGCGCGTGGGCCTGCTGGCTGCTCGCGTACGCCGTCCTGGGCGACGGGCTGCTGCGCGCCGCCCAGCCGGGCGGAATCGATCGGCCGTGGGCGCCCTCGGCCGTGGTGGTCCTCGGGCTCGCCGCGGCCGTCGCACCCGGGACGGTGTGCGCGCGGCTGTTCACGGCGCGGGCCCGCCGACGGCTGGGCGCCAGCCGGGGCCTCGCGGAGTTCGCCGCGTCCGTACGGCCGCTGCTGGTCGCCGTGGTCGCGCTGTACGCGGCCGCGGTGGCGCTGGCGTTCGCCGGGGCGGACACCGTGCTCGGCGCGGTGGGCGGCAACCTGGCCGCCGACCCCGAGGCGGGCCCGGCGGGCCTCACCGCGGGCCCCGCGGCAGGTCTGGTCGCGGACCCCGCCGGGCCCGCGGGCGGCGGTGCGGTGTGCGCGGGCGCCGGCGCGCTCGCCATGCTGCTGTGGCTCGGCCGGATGCTCGCGGCCCACGGCTCCACGCGCGCCCCCGCCCTGGTGTACGCGGCCGTCGGCACGGCCCAGGCGGTACCCCTGGCCCTCGCGGGCGCGGCCCGGCTGCCCGGGTGCGGCTTCCTCGCCTCCCCGGCGGAGACCGCCGCGTTCACCTGGAGCGCGCCCGGTCTCGCCTGCGGGGCGGGCGCCGTCGTGCTGCTCGCCCGCGCCGTCCGCGTCCTGGGCCGCGCCTCCGCGCACGCCACCGGGGGTGGGTCATGACCGCACGCCCCCAACCGCGGTACGCCCCGCCCCAGCCGCGGTGTGCGCCGTCCGGCACCTGGAGCGCGGCGCCCCTCCCGCAAGACGCGCCCCGCCCACGCCACGCGCCCCACCACACGCGCCTCCCCCCGCGCCCACGGCGCGCCACACCTGTCGCACCCCCGCGGCCGCACCCCGCCCCGCGCGCCCCGCGCGCCCCGCACCCGCGG
>NZ_JASCXL010000103.1:0-33038 GCF_030010595.1 Streptomyces sp. CC224B
GAAAAAATGACGACTCCGCGCGGCACTCCCGGGTCTCGGGAGGCCGCGCGGGTCCGGGCACGCGGCCGACCACCTGTGGGCGGTCGGCCACTGGGTCATAGACCGGAGTGCTCGTCCGGCTCTGCGCTGGCCGCGCTGTCGGTGAGGAGCGCGCTCACCTCGGCCGCCGTCGGGTACAGGTACAGCTCCCGCAGGGTCACCGCGGGCAGCCCAGCCCTGCGCAGCGCGCCGGCCAGGCGCACCGCGAGCAGCGAGTTGCCGCCGGAGACGAAGAAGTCGTCGTGGGGACCGATGTCCTTGCCGAGGACCTCGCGCCACACCCGCAGCACCGGGTCGTCCGCCGCCTGTCCGGCTTCGGGACCGGCCGGCGGGGCGCCCGGCTTGAGCCTGCTTACGTCCACCTTGCCGTTGACCGTCAGCGGCAGCTCGGCGAGCAGCGTGAACGTGGCCGGCACCATGTAGTCCGGAAGGTAGCGCGCCGCCCGCTGCCGGATCTCCTCCACGGACACGGCGTCGTGCCTCGGCACCAGGTAGGCCTCCAGGCGGACGTCGGCCGCGTCGCCGTCGTGGTCGTTGAGGACAACGGCGGCGGCGGTGACATTCTGATCTTCCAGCAGGACCGAGCGGATCTCGTCGAGCTCGATGCGGAAGCCGCGCACCTTGACCTGGCCGTCGATCCGGCCGAGGTGGTCCAGGCGCCCGTCCGGGCGCAGCCTGCCCAGGTCACCGCTGCGGTAGACCCGCTCTCCTGTGACCGGGTCGGACACGAACCGGGCGGCGGTCAGTTCCTCCTGGTTCAGGTAGTGGCTGGCCACGCCAGCGCCACCGACGTAGATCTCGCCGGGCACCCCGAACGGCTGGACGCGGCCCTCGTTGTCGCGCACGGACACCGACCAGCCCGGCAACGCCCGGCCGACCGAGCGAGACTTGGCGCCGACGTCCAGCGGCGTGACCGTCTGACGGGTGACGTGCACGGTGGTCTCGGTGATGCCGAACATGTTGACCACCCGGCACCGGGTGTGCGGATGCCTGCGGAACCAGTCCTGCAACATCCGCACGTCCAGGGGCTCACCTCCGAAGATCACCAGACGCACCGCGAGGTCGCCGGAGCGCTCCGCGTCGACCTCCTTCAGCGTGGCGAACGCGGACGGGGTCTGGTTCAGGACGGTGACCCGGTGCCGTACCAGCAGGTCGTGGAAGTCCTCGGGGACGCGGGAAACGAAGTACGGCACCACGACCAGGTGCCCGCCGGTCAGCAGCGCGCCCCAGATCTCCCACACCGAGAAGTCGAACGCGCTGGAGTGGAACAGCGCCCAGGTATCCGCCGGTGAGAGCCCGAAGTCGGCCGCGGTTGCCGCGAGCAGCGCGCCGACGTTGCGGTGAGGCACGGCGACACCCTTGGGCCGCCCGGTGGAGCCGGACGTGTAGATCACGTAGGCGATGTCGTCCGCGCTGACGCTCAGGTCCGCAGTCGGTGCGCCGTCGGCGGGGGACAGCTCGCTGGGGTGCATCACCGTCACCCCGTCCACCGCGGGGAAGTCCGCCGTGGAGGAGAGCACCAGCCGGGCGCCCGCGTCGGTCACTGTGTGGATCAGCCGTTCCGCCGGGTAGGCGATGTCCATCGGCACATAGGTGGCGCCTGCCTTGAGCACGCCGAGCAGCGTGACCACCAGGCCGGCGTCACGGTCGAGGCACACCCCGACCCGGTCTCCGGGCGCCACCCCGTGGCCGTGCAGCGCGGCAGCAACCGCGTCGGAACGGGTGTCCAGCTCGCCGTAGGTGAGAGTGCGGTCCGGGTCGGACAGTGCGGGGGCGTCGGGCTGGGCGGCGACCACCTTGCGGAAAAGCTCGTGGATGGGTGCGACCACCGCGTCGCCCCTGGCCGGGGTGCGCCCGGCGGCGACGATGGCGGCGGCCTCATCGGAGTCCACCAGCTCGATGTCACCGACCCGGGCTTCGGCCGGAGCCTGGGCCAGCGCCTCCACGAGGCGGTCGATGTGCCTGGCAAATTGCCCGGCGATCTCCGGGGCCAGCGCGCCCTCGTCGTAGTACAGAGCGCCTCTCAGGGTGCCGTCCGCATCGTGCTGGCACGCCAGCGTCACCGGGAAGAGCGGTGCGAGGACGGGCCGGTAGACGTCCCCTGCGCGGCTCTCCGCCAGCACGACCCCGACCGCGGGCATGCCGGACGGCGGCTCGCTCTCCGTGGCGTCGGGGTGTGCTGAGGCGTCGAGCAGGTCGGTAACGAGCGTAGCGCCCCCGGCCGGAAGTGCGATCGACCGTAGCGTCTCCGCGGCCGACGGGCCCGCGGTGAGCAACGTGAACTCGGCGCGCTCCGTCTGACCGTAGCGGGCCAGCGCGACCGCGGCGGCCGCCACAAGCACCGCAGGTGCCGCAGCGCCCGCGACCGCCGTGGCGGTCAGCGCCACGCTGCCATTCTGTCCCGCCCTGACCGGATCGCCGAGGCCCCACGGCAGACCGGGCGCACCACCCTGGAGCCTCGTGTCGGCCGCCGGTTCGGACAGTGCCACCGGATGCGCCGGATCGGTCAGCGCCGTGGCCAGTTGCTCCAGTGCGCGTCGGTCCACGGCACGGCGGTGGGCCACCAGGACCAGGTCGGCCGCGCCGTCGGCGTAGCCGAGTACGACGGCGCGTGCGATAAGCGGGGAGCCGTTGACGGCGCGGTCAGCCTCCCGGGTGCGGCGCCTGTGGGCAGTCATGTCCTGAGCGTCGACGTCCAGCACCTCGTCGAACAGCCGCAGGCCGCGCAGCACCGGGTGCCGCTTCGTCAGGGCCTTCAGGTTCGCGCGCATCATCACCGCGTCGGTCCCTGCGGGCAGCCGCCTGATGAGGCTGTGGCAGGCACGCGCCGGGTGAGCGTCGAACTCGGCGTGGGCGGCGAGCCAGCCGCTTGGGTGGTCGGCTGCGGGGACCCGCGAGGCCGCTTCGCTGGTGACGGACACACTCACTCCTTTTGATGGGCCGGGGAGAAGGGTCAGCGGGCGGAGAAGCCAGCGTCCACGGGGATCACCGTTCCGGTGACCTTGCGGGAGTCGTCGCCCGCAAGCCAGACCGCAGCACCGGCGACGTCGGCCGGGTCGACCAGCGAATCGGTCGCCACCGACTCCAGGTAGACGGCTTCCTGCTCCTCGTAGCTGATGCCGAGCGCATCGGCGACGACCGCGGTCATCTGGCCGTCCACGGCCGGGTCGTCCCGTACCGGGCCCGGGCACAGCGCGTTGACCCGGATGTTCATCGGCGCGTAGTCCAGCGCGGCGGCCTTGGTCAGGCCGACGAGACCGTGTTTGGAAGCGACGTATCCGGCGAAGTGACGGTAGCCGACGAGGCCGGCCGTCGACGCGACGTTGATGATGCTGCCCGACCTCTGGGCGATCATGATCGGCGCGACCGCCGCGATCAGGTTCAGCGGCCCGGAGAGGTTGACGTCCAGTACTGCCTGCCACTCCTCCTCGGTGAAGTCGTGCGCGGCCTTCCCTGAAGGGGCGCCCACGCCCGCGTTGTTGACCAGGGCGTCGATCCGCCCGAACCGGTCCACCGCGGCCGTGACGGCCGATGCCACGGCGGACCGCGAGCGCACGTCCGCCGTGGCGACCAGCACAGACGCGCCGTTCTTGCGGCACAGCCGTGCGGTCTGCTCCAACTGGTCCGCAGTGCCCAGGGCGTAGGGGATCTCCGGGAGGTCACCGGCGATGTCCATGAGAACGACGTCCGCGCCCTCCTCGGCGGCCCGCACCGCGCAGGCCCGGCCGATTCCCCTGGCTGCGCCCGTGACGATGACCGACTTGTCATGCAGTCCCATGGGGCAGCCCTCCGAACTCGACGCGGTCGGCAGCGATGGTCTTTGAGATCAGTTCGAGCAACGGCAGGGCGTCATCCGACAGATACATGTGCCCTCCGGACAGGCCGACTAGGGAGAAGCGCGCAGTAGTCACTTCCCGCCACTTGGCCACTTCATCACGGGTGACGAACGAGTCGCCCGTGGCATGAACCGCTGTGATCGGGACATCGAGCGGGGCTCCGCCGCGCGGCCGGTATCCTTCATCCATCGCGAAATCCGCGCGCAGTGCCGGTAGGTGGAGTTCGCGTATCTCCGGTACGTCGAAGGCAGGGTACTTGCGCCCAGTGGTCTTCTCGACATGTTCGAGGAATTCGTCGTCGGACATCTTGGACACGTCGCTGACCGGGCCGGCGGACGGCGGGCGCGCCGCGCTGACGAAAAGGTGCACCACCTCATTGCGTGCGTTCTCGCTGATGCGCCGGGTGAGTTCGTAGGCGAGTGCCGCACCGAGGAAGCAGTGCCCGAACAGCGCGACGGGGCCCGTGCCCGCCGCCTCCAACGCGGCTGGGAGCAACCCATCCGCAGCGGCGTGCAAGTCACGGTACGGCTCTTCGTCCAACTGGCGTTCCCGGCCGGGCAACTGCAGCGGCATGGCCACCACCCCGCTCAGCCCCATCCCGTTCCACGGGCGGAAGAAATTCGCTCCACCTCCGGCGAACGGAAGACACAGCAACGGCACCCCGCCGCGCTCCGAAGTCGTCGGCTTGGTCACTGCATTTCCTCCAGGCGGGAACATTCGGGCGGCTCGCAGGTGCCGCCCGAGGCAGACGGATGGGGGACGTCGGGCTGCGCGGAATACTGGCTATTGCGATGGTGTGTGGTCACTCAGCTACTTCACTTGCCTTAGCGGCGCAAGCACAGCACCGCTGCGCGAGGGAACTCGACGGGCGGAGCTCTTTCTACATCTCTCCCCACTGGGGAAACCAGGTGCTGGCGAGCCCAACGCGCAGACCCGCATCGCACCGCGCGCTCTCGGGCGCGCAAGTGGGAGGTGATGAGCTGGACCCGAGTCCGGGCAAGCCCATTCACGGGCTTTGCTTGGTCATGGTGGCACGGAACGTGAGTGGATCACAGGTTCATGCGGACTACCGGGTCCAACAGCGGTACCAACCTTGCCGCGCTGTCGACCGGGTTCTACGGTGGGTCAGCATTTCCAGGTGACTGCGGATGCAACGTGTCCTGTCGACGGGACGACGATCTTCGCACCTGTCCGGCCCTGGCGATGACCGACTCCACCCCAAGTTACTCCTAGTGACGGTTAAGGACGGTTGTAGTGAGCACGAACCCTTTTGATGACGAGGACGGCCGCTTCTACGTCGTGGTCAACGATGAGGAGCAGCACTCCCTGTGGCCGGTGTTCGCCGACGTGCCCTCGGGGTGGCGGGTGGTCTTCGGTGATGCGGCCAGGGGCGAGTGCCTGGAGTACGTCGAGCAGAATTGGACCGACTTGCGCCCGCGGAGCCTGCGGGAGGCCATGGCGGCGAGCTGAACGGTCGGTTGGTTACCCCACCCATCCCTGTTGACGAAGGTGGTGGGGCGCGTCCTGCGCGCACTGCGAGCAGCTACCAGGAGGGGCCGGTGGGCACCAGCCAACGATATTTATCGGGGCGGCTTCGCCCACCAGGCGAAGGTGTCCCGCTTATCGTCGGATGAGGGCTACTGGCTACGTGAGCCAAACAGCTGAAGTGGTCGCGCAATGAACATCACAGGGCGGCCCGTGCCAGTTTGATCGAGCAATCGGACTCAGCCGCTAGCCTCAAGCAGCGGTGACAAGAAGCTCGACTGCTATTCCATAGTGGCTGCAACGCGCGATCCGCCCGTCGACAAGGGCGAGGCTCGAGCGGGAGTACAGCGGCGCCGCCTACCGGTGCACCTCTGACCGCCCGTGATACCCACCCGCAAGATCTTCGACCTGCCGGCAGCGGTCGTGCGCGGAGGAGCCCGCCTCCCCGTCGCCCCGGCCCGCGCAGGATGCTCGTAGAGGAGTAAGAGGCAATGATTCCCCTGTCCTACGCGCAACGCCGTATGTGGGTTCTGCACCGGATGGAGGGCGAGTCGGAGAACTGGAACATGCCGGCGGCCTTCAGGCTGACCGGTTCCCTGGACCAGGTCGCCCTCGCCGCAGCGATCCGAGATGTGGTCGACCGACACGAGGTCTTGCGCACCATCTACGTGATGAATGACGACGGCGAGCTCCACCAGCGGATCCTTCCGACAGCGGAGGTATCGCTTGAGGTGCCGGCGGTTGAGGTGGCGCCCGAGGATGTGTCCGGTGCGGTCGACGAGGCTATGACACAGCGGTTCGACCTGGCGGCCGAGATCCCTATGCGGGTGCGCTTGTTCCGGTGCTCAGCCGAAGAGCACATCCTGGTCTTGGTCGTGCACCACATCGCCGCGGATGGTTCCTCGTTCGCGCCGCTCATACGGGACCTGGCCGCGGCGTACGCCGCCCGCCGGGACGGCCGGGCCCCGCAATGGGAGCCGCTTCCGGTGCAGTACAAGGACTACGCGGTGTGGCACCGCGAGCTGCTCGGCGACGCCACGGACTCGGGCAGCCTCGCCGCGCAGCAGATCGAGTACTGGCGCCGTGAGCTGGCCGGGGTGCCGCAGCCGCTGAACCTGCCGCTGGACCGCCCGCGACCCGCGGAAGCGAGTGGCCGCGGCGCCGTGGTCGACCTCGTGGTGGGGCCGGAAGTGGGGACCGAGCTGCAGAAGCTGGCCGACGAGCACGGGGCGACCATGTCGATGGTCCTGCACGCCGCGCTCTCGGTGCTGCTGTGCAGGATCGGCGGTGGTGAGGACGTGACGATCGGCAGCTCGATCGCCGGACGGACCGACGAGGCGCTGGCCGATCTGGTCGGGTTCTTCGTCAACACCCAGGTGCTGCGCGTGGACCTCTCCGGCGACCCGTCGTTCACCGATCTGCTGGCACAGGTACGGAACAAGGCGCTGGCGGCCTACGAGCACCAGGACGTCCCATTCGACATGCT
This sequence comes from Streptomyces sp. CC224B, assembly GCF_030010595.1. Lineage (NCBI taxonomy): Bacteria > Bacillati > Actinomycetota > Actinomycetes > Kitasatosporales > Streptomycetaceae > Streptomyces > Streptomyces sp. CC224B. The sequence goes on from NZ_JASCXL010000103.1 coordinate 6,847, forward strand.
GGTCGAAGCGATCAATCCCGTACGCTCCGCGGCGTACAACCCGCTGTTCCAGGTGATGCTCGGCCTGCAGAACTATGAGAGGTCGCAGCTCGAACTTCCCGGGCTCACCCTTGAGATCGAGCAGGGCGCCAAGTCGGCCGCCAAGGTCGACCTGTTCTTCAACCTGGTCGTGGAGGACTCCGGGGCGCTGCGCGGCGACCTCTCGTACCCGGTCGAGCTGTTCGACCGGGAAACGGTCGAGGCCCTCGCCACCCGGTTCGTGCGGGTTCTGGAGCAGGTGGTCGCTGATCCGGGCGTGCGCGTCGCAGGTGTCGACGTGCTCACCGCGGGGGAGCGGCAGCACCTCGTGGTAGAGCGGAACGACACCGTCGAGCCGACCCTGGACGGCGGTCTCGTCGCAGCGGTGCGCGAGCGGGTGCGAGCGGCACCGGAGGCGCTCGCCGTCATCGGCGAGGAGGAGTCGCTCACCTACCGGGAGCTGGACGCGCGGTCGAGCAGGCTGGCGCACTGGCTGGTCGACCGAGGCGTGCGGGCTCAGGCGCGGGTCGCCGTGTGCCTGCCTCGGACGGCGGGCCTGGTGGTGGCGCTGCTCGCGGTGCTGAAAGCCGGAGGGGCCGCCGTTCCGATCGATCCGGACGACCCGCGGTCCCGGGTCGACCGCGTCCTTGAGCACGCGGACCCGGTGCTCGTCCTTGACGCCGATGCGCTGGCCGACGCGGACTGCTCGGGGTACCCGGACACGGCGCCGGAGGTGTCGGTCCGGCCCGAGAACACCCAGTACGTGATCTATGTATCGGGGCCGACGGGGGAGCCGCAGGGGGTGGTGGTCCCGCGCGGTGCAGTGGCGAACTCCTTGGCCACGGCGGAGCGCCGGTTCCCGCTCGTGCCGGGGGAGCGGATGCTGTTCAGCACGACCGTGGCGCTCGACGCGGCGAACACCGAGCTGTACCTGCCACTCGTCTGCGGCGCGACCCTGGTAGTGGCGGGCAAGAAGACCATCGCCGACACATCGGCCCTGGCGGAGCTGATGCAGCGCCACTCGGTCACCGTGGTGCACGGCACGCCCTCCTTCTGGCAGACGCTGCTGATGCACGAACCGCACGCCGCGAACGGCCTGCGGATCCTTATCGGCGGCGAGGCCTTGCCGGAACGCCTTGCCGGGATCCTGGCGAAGCAGGCCGCCGAGGTATTCCACGTGTACGGCCCCGCCGAGACGGCGACATGGGGCACCGGGGCACGCATCGTCGTGGGGGCGGGCGTACCGCTCGGACTGCCGGTCGGTAACACCCAGGTGTACGTCCTCGATGGCCGGCTGCGCCCTGTCCCCCGCGGGGTGCCGGGCGAGCTGTACGTCGCCGGGGCGGGGCTGGCCCATGGGTATGCGAGTCAGTCGGAGCTCACCGCGGAGCGGTTCGTGGCGTGCCCGTTCGGTCCTGCCGGCGCGCGGATGTACCGCACCGGGGACCTGGTGCGCTGGGGCGGCAACGGGCAGCTGGAGTACATCGAGCGCACCGATCGCCAGGTGTGGTTCCAGGGCTTCCGCATCGAGCTTGCCGAGATCGAACGGGAGCTGACCAGGCACCCGGGCGTGGCGCGGGCGGCGGTCGTGCCGCGTGAGAACCAGGAGGGCGTCAAGCGCCTCGTGGGCTATGTGGTGCCCGCGTCCGGTGCCGCGACGACCGATGCCGGTGTGCGAACGCTGCTCGCCGAGCTGCCCGAGTACCTGCGAGGGCGCCTCACCGCCGCCATGGTCCCCTCTGCGGTGATTCCGCTCGGGGAGATCCCGCTCACCCCGGACGGCGAGCTCGACCGCGAAGCACTGCCGTCCGAGGACCCGAATACCGCGAACAGCCGAGGGCCGCGCAACGCCCACGAAGAGAAGCTGTGTGCCCTGTTCTGCGAGCTGCTCGGCATCGAGAGCGTCGGTGTCGACGACGACTTCTTCGAACTCGGCGGCCACTCGCTCCTGGCCACCCGGCTCAGCGCCCGCATCCGCGGCGAATTCGACCTCGATGTGCCGCTCAGGGCGATCATAAAGTACCCCACGGTGGCCGAGCTGGCTGCGCTGCTGATCGTCGGCACCCCCGGGGAGGTCGACGACCCGTTCGCCGTCGTGCTGCCGCTGAACAGCGATCCCGGTACGGGCAAGCTCCCGCTGTGGTTTCTCCACGGGGGCGGCGGCCTGGGCTGGGCGTTCTTCAGCTTCGCACTGCACGTGCAGGACCGGCCGGCCTACGCCCTGCAGTCCCGCGGCTGGAACGGCGTGGACAAGCTGACGGGGTCGGTGGAGGAGATGGTCGAGGACTACGTCGACGAGATGGTGAAGGTCCAGCCGGAGGGGCCCTTCCAACTGGTCGGCTGGTCCTACGGAGGCACGGTCGTGCACGCCGTCGCCGAGGCGCTGGACCGCCGTGGGCGGGAGATCGCCTTCGTGGCCATCCTGGACTCCCAGCCGGGCGGGGAGTACTTCGAGAAGCTCCACGCCGAAAGGACGCTGGCGGACTACCGTGAGGAGATCAAGAAGACCTTCGGCCAGTACTTCGGCACCGAGAACCGGCAGCAGCTCGTGGACAGTATGACGAAGATCCTGGCCAACAACGTGGCCATCATGTCGCGCTTCCAACCACCGGTTTACCGCGGTGATGTGGTGTTCTTCAACGCGACTCTTGAGGAGAACTCGTACGCGCACCTGTGGCGGCCGTACGTCCTCGGCTCCATCGAGATACACGACGTGCGCGCCGTGCATCACGAAATGCACATGCCCAGCCCCGCGGCCGAGGTCATGGAGGTCATCAACCGCAAGATGACGGCATGACCGGACACCGGTCTCCCAGTACGAATTCGACGAACCATCGCATGGATGATTGGGGTTGGTCGGGGTGAACGCACCCGACATGTCCGCGGAAGGCGGTGAGCGGAGCACGCTGCTGTGCGTGCCGTTCGCGGGAGCAGGCGCTTCCTTCTTCCACCCGTGGCGGGCGCATGCCGCCGACCGGTGGCGAGTGGTCGCCTTCGAACTGCCCGGCAGGGAACGGCGGATGCTGGAGACGCCGTACCGGAATGTCGTCGAGGCGGCCGCCAAGGAGGTCGACGCCATCGCCGCGACCCTCGATGACGGGGCGCCGGTCGTGCTGTTCGGGCACAGCCTGGGCGCGGTGCTCGCGTACGAGCTGACGCACCTGCTGAGCGCGCGGGGTGTGCCCGTCGAACGACTGGTCGTCAGCGGGTCGCCGGGGCCGTGGACGCAGCGCGAAAGACGAGCGGCGGGGCTCCCGGACGAGGAGTTCCTCGCCCGTGTCGAGGAGTTCGCGGGATTCCGGCACGAGGCTCTCGACCACCCGGAGATGCGCGAGCTGATCCTCCCGGTGCTCCAAGCCGACTGCGAGATGCATGAGAACTACGTGCCGAGCACCGACGAGCCGGTGTCGGTGCCGATATGCTCACTGCGGGGCGACCACGACGGCCTGGTCACCGCGGCAGAGGCGCAGCAGTGGCAGAAGGCGACCACGGGTGCCTTCAGTTATGCAGAACTCCCGGGCGATCACATGTATCTGGTTGACCTCGCCCGGGACGTGCTGGACGTAATCGAGGTGGAGTCCGCACGCGGTCGCGAACATGGTGGAGAGTAGTCGCCTATGGAGTTTGTGCAGCTTCAATGATGTGGCGGAATGCCATGTCAGTGGTCCGCGATGCCGCTTGTGTCGGCCGCTCCGATCCTGCGGCTGACGAGCGATCTGAGGTGTGGATCCAGGCCACGTCGTGCGGCGGCGCTGGTCAGAGCCAGGATGGTCCGGGCCCGGCCGCGCGGGATTTCATGGCTCGACCGCGCGGGCGAGGCGCAGGGGTGCGAACGTTGTCCCAGGTCGGATCTGGGAGCCCTCTGCATCGGTTGTCGCCCCACGGCCCTGTGGAGAGCCCTCGGGCCGACCGCCGTCCGTAACTGAGCTTTTGGTTCGGTGATTGGTGCTTGGTCCCGGGTCAGGTTCCTCGCCCGCTGGGGGTGGTTTCGCCGGTAAGGCGGCGGGCCATGAGGTCGATCATCGCTAGGTGCATCACGGCTTCGGAGCGGTGCGGGCGGGTCTCGTAGTTACGGGCGAGCCTGAAGTAATGCATGGGCCAGCCGATACTGCGTTCGATGGTCCACCGCCGCAGGATGATCGTGCACCCGCGGTGCGGGTGAGCGTTGGACGGGGTGGACGTCGATGCGAGGCGGGAGCCGTGATTGAGGGTGGTGGTGCGGTAGCTGGCGTCGACCCAGGCCTTGCGCACGTGGGGGCGCGGGGTGGCGATGCGGGACAGCAGGGGCACACCGGCCGCGGTGTTTGAGACGCTGGCCGCGGTGACCATGACGGTCAGTAGCAGGCCGAGGGTGTCGCAGCCCAGGTGGCGCTTGCTCCGGGTGATCCGTTTCCCGGCGTCGGTGCCCTGGTCCGGTGAGATGCACGTTGGCGGAGGTCTTGATGGTCTGGGAGTCCGGCACGCAGGCCGAGGGCTCGCTGCTTCGGCCCTCGGTCTCGCGGACCAGGCGCCGCAGCAGGCCGGTGAGCTGCTCGAACACACCGTCGGTCTGCCACTTGGCGAAGTAGCCTTACATCGTGGCCCAGGGCGGGAAGTCGCGTGGCAGATAGCGCCAGGGGATGCCGGTGCGGTCCATGTACAGGATCGCGTTCATGACGGCGCAGAGGTCGTGTTCGGGTGGGCGGCCGATGTCCAGGGCGTCCCGGCGACGCCGGGTCCGCCAGGCGGTGAGCACCGGCTCGATCAGCTGCCAGCGTTCGTCGGACAGGTCGCTGGAATACCGCTCGGATGGGGGCATGTTTCCGACCTACCGCGCGACGCTTGGCCTGGCCGGGGGTAGAGGGGCCCGGGCCGGGGGCGTGTTGGGATGAGACGGAGATGCTGGAACGAAGCAGTGTTCCTATGCCATATCACAGACCGACCAGCCCGGTTGCCCTATTCGGCCTCACTGGGCGTTTCCTCCCAGTTCGAAGCGCCTCCTTAGTCACGGGAGCCTTCTTTCGTCGCTCTGGTGATGCGAAGGCTCCGGTAGGCGGTGAGCGTGTCGGCCGGCGCCGGGCTTCCTGGGGTCAGACAGGAGAAGTCCAGGCAAATTTGGCTGACGCTCTCCTTCATCTGTCTCTCGGGCCACGGGGAGACCTCAAGCTTTCCGCTGCCCCAGCTTGATTGCCAGGCGTGTCGGGATCAAAGACGTTTCCTGCGATGAAACGCTCACTCAGGGCTCGTTTTCATCGGCGAAGTCTGTTTGACTCCAATATGCACCTGTGACAGGACATGCCTAGCTGGGCGATGAGTGCGAAAGGGCTTCGTGAATCGCCAGGGAAGCCCGACTTGCCCGTCTCATCCTGCGAAGCCTGTCTCATTCCAAGACGCGCGTCGGTGTCCCGTTCATGCAGCACAGGCCTACCCGAGATTGACACGCGTGAGACCTGCGTCGAGTTGTGAGGAGCATGAGGCGGCGCAAACCAGGTGAAAACGACCTCTCGGAGCACCGGTCACGTAGAACTGCTACATACTGCAGTGAAGCAGCGCCAAACGCTCAAAGAGCACGCCAGCCCGTCGGTGAGCTCAACTCGCCATGGTGGCGGGCGTATAGCGGTGGAAACCCTGCCCGCTCTTGCGGCCGAGCCTGCCTGCCGCCACCAGGTCGGTGAGCAAGGTGCACGGGGTGAAGCGGGCGTCGCCGGTGAGTTCGTGCAGGACGTGCAGGGTGTCCACGACGGTGTCCAGGCCGATGAGGTCGGCGGTGCGCAGCGGACCCATGGCGTGCCCGAAGCACTCCTGGAACAGGCGGTCCACGGTGGCCGCGTCCGCGGTGCCGGCCTGGACCACGGCGGCCGCGTCGTTGAAGGTGGCGTGCGACAGCCGGTTGGAGACGAACCCGGGTGCGTCGTTCACCACGATGCCCTGCATACCCATGCTCGCGAGGAGGGCGTGTGCGTCGTCGAGGGTCTGCTCGCCGGTGTGCTTGCCGCGGATCATCTCGATGGTGTCCTTGGCGTAGGCGGGGTTCATGAAGTGCATGCCCAGGACGCGGCCGGGATCGTCGACTTGCTCGGCGAGCAGGCCGACCGGGATCGCGGACGTACAGGTGGCGAGCGTGGTGGTGGGGGTGAGCAGGGTGTTGAGGGAGCGGAAGACCTCCTGTTTCACAGGGATGCTCTCGCGGGCGCATTCGACGACGAAGGATGCGCCGCGCAGCTGGGCCAGGTCGGCGCAGAACCGCACCCGCTCCGCCGTGCGTACAGCTCCGTCGGCCGGTGGGCGGCGCATCAAGGTGGCCATGCGCAGCCCGGCGCGCAGTCGGTCGACAGCGGTGGCCAGAGCCTCAGGTACGGGGTCCACCACGGTCACGTCGTGGCCGGCAGCCGCCAGCCGATGGGCGACGCCGACACCCATGGTGCCTGCGCCGATGACGCCGACCGTACGGCGGGGGATGAGGGAAGGGGTGGCGTGGGACACGGGTTCTCCTCGGTCGGCGGTCAGGCCGTGGTGACGACGCGTACCGTACTGTCCTGGACAGGGGGCGGTTGCTCGGGGCCGTAACCGAGCAGGATCCGGGAACCATTGCGCTCGACGATGTCGAAGCCGATGAATCGCAGGTTGACCAGCATCACCCGGTTCACCTCGGTGGGCACGAACTCCGCCAGCGGCCGCCGCCCGGCGGCCAGCGCGTCGCGGACGATGTGGCCGATCAGAGCGGGTCCGATGCCGCGCGACATGACCCTGCAGGACAGCAGCAGCAGCTTCAGCACGCTGTCGGTGCCGGTGAGTTCGCTCAGCGCGAGGCCGATGGTGCCGTACGAGCCGAATCGGTCCTCCAGGCTGGCCACCAGCACCTGGTGTGATCGGGAGGCGCTCAGCTCGCGCAGTTCGGCGATGTCGTAGGTGCGGCCCGTGGTGTTGAGCTGGTGGGTGCGGACGGTGAGTTCGTGGGCCCGCTCGAGATCCGTCTCCGTCGCCCGGCGCACGGTCAGGACCAGGCCGAGGGTGGCCAGGAAGTCCTTCGCGAGTCCGGTGTAGGTGTCCTGGGCGTGCTTGCGGCGCAGTTCGCTGCGGTAGAGGTGGCGGCGGCTGCGGCTCTCGTCGGTGACGAACGGGGGCTGGAAAGGGGGCAGGGTGGGCAGGTCGGCCGCCTGCTCGGCGGCGAGGACGCGTACCGCGGGGTGGGCGGCCGCAACCTCGGCGCGTTCCACGGGGTCGTTGTCGATGAATGCCACGGTGTCGATGCCGATGTTGAGGGCCTCGGCGACGCGGCGCACGGCATCGGACTTGGCGCCCCAGCCTATCTCCAGGACCGTGAACAGCTCCTCGATGCCGAGTGCCCGGAGATGCGCGGTGGCGGTGTCGTGGTCGCCGCGGCTGGCAGCGGCGTGCAGGATGCCGCGCTTGTCGAGGGTGTTCAGCGTGTCGAGGACCTGAGGAAAGGGCCGGGGGGCGTCGCCTTCGAGGACGGTGCCGTTCCATACGGTGTCGTCGAGGTCCCAGACCAGGCACTTAACGGTGGCCGCGGGGGCCTGGGCGGTTGTTTCGGTCTTCATGGCGGTCCCTTCTCGGATCACTGGGCGCTTGCGTCGGCGGGCGCCGGCCGGTACCCGTAGCCGCGCAGCAGCCGCTCGCCGATGTGGAGTTCGGAGACGGACTGCGAGCCCTCGATGAGCTCCATCACCTTGGCGTCCCGGTAGAAGCGGCCCGCCGTGCTGTCCGGCGCGATTCCCGTGGCGCCCAGCACCTGCACGGCCGCCCCGGCCACGAAGGTGGCGGCGCCGGCCGCCGCATACTTGGCGAGGACGGTCTCCGCCATGGCCGACGGGTCTCCCTCCTGCCGCAGTCGGCCCGCTCGGGCGCAGAGTTCGCGGGCGGCCGTGGCCTGCACCGTGGCGCGGGCGAGTTCGGCGCGTACGAGCTGATGGTCGGCCAGCGGCACATCCCGCTGGAGGCGCTGCACCGCGTGGCCGGCCGCGGCGTGGAGGCAGGCCTCGGCCATGCCGACGCAGCCCCATGCCACGGTGTAGCGCCCGTGATCGAGGGCCGTGCCCATGATGTGGGTGAGCCCCGTGCCGGGCGGGCCGATCAGGTGATCCCGCGGTACCCGCACCGAGTCGAAGCCGAGATGGGCGATCTCGGCCGCCCGCATGCCCAGCTGGCCCTCTACGGGTTCCCGGCGTACGCCCGTGCGGTCCCCCTCGACCAGTACCGCCGACAGCCGCCCCGCCAGCCGGCCCAGGACGAGAAAGACATCGGCCGTCCCGCCGAAGGTGATCCACATCTTGCGGCCGGTGACCACCAGGTCGTCGCCGGTCTCGGCGATCTCCGTCTGCACGCCGGCCAGGTCGGTGCCGGCCGCCGCCTCCGTCGCGGCGAAGCCGGCGAACCGGTCCCCGCAGGCCAGCGGCGGCAGCCACTGTTCGCGCTGGGTCGCGGTGCCCCAGCGCAGCAGCGCGGCAGCGACCATCTCCTGCACGGTGAGCAGTCCGCGCAGCGCGCTGCACACCCCACCGAGCTCGGCGCAGACCTCGCCCAGCTCGGTCGGTCCCGCGCCCGAGCCGCCGTAGCGCTCGGGCAAAGCGACCCCGAAGAGTCCGGCCTGGGCGACGGCTTTGCGTACCCGCTCGGGGAGGGTGCACAGGCGGTCCCACTCGGCGGCCTCGCTTTTGAGGGCGGCGGCGAGTTCCGCGGCGGCTGGCGGGCCCGCGCGTCCGGAGGCCTGCGTCATGACGTCAGCGCACCCCCTCGGGCCTGGACGAAGGCGAGGATGTTCGCGGCCGTACGGAAGTTGTCGATGGCGAGGTCCTCGACCTCCACCGTCAGCTGGAAGCGGTGTTCCACGAAGGTGACGAGTTCGAGGGCGAAGAGCGAGTTGGCGAGGCCGGTGGCGAAGTAGTCGTCGTGAGGGCCGACCTCGGTGCCGAGCGCGCGGGCCAGGAAGTCCAGGATGTCCTCGACCGCGGCCTGTGCGGGCGGTGCTTCGGATGCTGTTGCGGGTGGCCTTGTCATGGGTGATCTCTTTCTCACAAGTAGTGGGTTGCGGTGCCGTTTCCGATCTCCACGAGCAGCAGACTCCACGCGGCGACCGGACTGGCGCTGATCAGGACCGCCCGCTGTCCGTCGCCGAGGACGCCGCGCTCGAGTTCCGTGTGGAGGTTCACCAGGACGTCGTTCGGGCCGAGGTGGCCGTATCGCCGGAGGTTGTCGAAGCAGGTGGTGCTGATCTTGATGCCGAGTGACTCCTCGGTGAACCGGAAGCCGCCCAGCGAGAGGTTGTGGCTGAGGTAGCAGGAGATGTCCGCCGTCGTGAGGCCATTGCGCTCGAGCAGCCGCCGGTGCATTGCGCGCAGCCGGTTGCGGGTCTCCACGGCGAGTTTGAAGGAGTACGTGCGCTGGTCGCGGCACTCCTCGCGCCAGTGCGCGGTGGGGCGGTCCCGGTAGTCGACGTGGAAGAGGTCCCAGTACTCGCCATTGGTCTCCTGGACGATGTCGAGGATGCGGACCGGTCCGCTGCGAGAGATCACCGCCGCCGCGCCGCCGTCGCCGCTGACGGTCACAGGGTGCCGGTAGCGCTGCGGGGTCGGCGGCTTGCTGCCGTGTGCCACCAGGACGTAGTCCAGGTCACGGTCGGCCGCGAGCAGTCCGCGGGCGGCGAGCAGCGCCGGGGTGAGCGAGACACAGCCGAGGCCGCCGACGGAGAACGTCAGCGCCCCGTCGGCGCCGAGCAGCGCCTGGAGCCGGGTGGCATGCGACGACATCAACTGCTCAGGGGCGCGGGAGTCGATAAGGATCAGTGCGCCGATCTCGGACCCGGTCAGCTCCGCTTGGGTCAGGGCCCGGCCGGCGGCCCCGGCGGCGAGGTCCAGCGCGGACAGCGAGTCGTCCGCGCGGACCTCGTCGATGCCGAGCCGGGCGCAGGTCTCGCGTTCGGCCGCGCCGAGCCGGTCGAGGCCCGGCAGCCCGGCGACGGGCAGGGCGCCGTCGGGCTGGTGGACCGCCACCGCTGCGAAGGCTGTCGGCAGTGCCATTCAGCCGTGCCCGTTCTGTGCGGCGGCGAGCTCGGCGAAGGCCTCGACGAGGAGGTCGGCGAAGGCCTCCATCTCGGCCTGGGTGATCGAACCACGGTGCACGATGTTGAGCTCGAGCACTCCGCCCATCACATGCGTCTCGACCACGATTGGCACGTAGCTGAGCAGCGAGGTCGGTCGGCCCGGCAGCGTCGACCGGCGCATGCGGACGGCGGCGCCGCCCAGCTTGGCGAGCCCGTTGTTGGCGCTGGCCAGGTGCTCTACTAGCACCGGGGGCTCCGGCAGCGCCCGCAGCTCCGCCACCGCGGGGGTCTCGGGGCTGAGGTGGCGCGCGACGCCGTATCCGATGCCGTCGTTGGGCACCGACCGCAGCGCCGCGGCGGCGGCCGGAAGGGCCTCCGCGACGCCGGCCCCGGGCGCCACCCGCAGGAAGGCCGGGAACATGTGGGTGAACCAGCCGATCGATGCGGTGCGGTCGCCGTGCCACAGGGCGTGCGGCGAGGCGCCCATGCCCAGGGTGCTCAGGAAGGCGTCCGGCCGGCCGCGCCACCGGGACCAGGCCACGGCGACCGCGGCCATTGAGGCGGCCTGGCTTGCCTGACCGCTCTCGGTGAGCTGCGCCGCCACCTGGTCCGCCGCGACCTCACGCTGGACGAGTCCGGGTGCTGCGTCCTTTGCCCCGTTCTCGGGTACGGGCTCCGCCGCCCCCTCCGCCGCGCTCAGTATCCCCTTCCAGTACGGCAGTTCGCCGGCCACCTCGTCGGACGTGGCCATGGCGCGCAGCAGATGCGTCCATTCCCGCCAGGCGGTGCGGCGCCCGGCGGTGGGACCAGTCCCGGCCAGGGCGGCGTCGAGGTCCTCCACCAGCGGCACGATGGCCAGGGCGTCGTAGACGAAGTGGTGGATCGCCAGCAGGATCACACCGGGCAGGTCGGCGCCGCGGTCGTAGAACCTCACCCGGAGCACCGGGCCACGTCGCAGGTCGATGTCCGCCAGCAGCTCGTCGAAGTCGGCCTTCATACGCGCCTGCAGTTGGTCTTCGTCGAGCGGCGGCAGCACCCTGGCGTCGACGACCGGCGTGGTCTCGCGCTCCGCACACTCGATGCGCCAGCCGAGGTCGTTGTGCCGGAAGCGGTAGCGCAGCGGCTCGTGCAGCTCGACGAGGCGCTCGAACGCCGCGCGCACCGTGTCCGCCTGGATGCCCGGGGCCGTCTCCAGTACCGCGGGTGAGACGAAGTCCAGGGCGCCGTCGGGCGCGGTGTTCTGCAGGGCCCGGATCAGCGGCGTCGGCGGGATCGGCTCGCCGGGCACGGGCGCCGTCGCGGCGGTGGCGACCGCCTCCGGCACGGCAGCGGGAACGGGCCGGGCCGCCGCGGCCTGCTCGCGCAGCGTCGGGTGCTGGAGGACGTCGTGCGGGGTGAGGTGCAGCCCGGCCTTTGCGGCGCGCGCGGCGATGCTCACGCTGAGCAGCGAGTCTCCGCCGATCTTGAAGAAGTTGTCGTCGGGCGCCACTTGGGCGACGCCGAGGAGGTCCGCCCAGATCTCGCCGAGGATCCGCTCGGCCTCGCGTCCCGCTGCGTCGGTGACCGCTCCCGGGACCACGGCCGTGGTCACCGACGTCAGCTCGTCGCTCGTGTGCTGGTCGAACACCGCGCTCTCCTTCATGCTCTTGCGGTCGAGCTTTCCGTTGCTCGTCCGGGGCAGCTGGTCATGGCGTTGTACGCGGCCGGGCCGCATGTGCTCCGGTAGCTCCCTGGCCACCCATGCCGTCAGCTCCGCTTCGTCGGGCAGTGATTCGCCCGCGATGTGGGCCACCAGCAGCGGGGCGCCGGAGGGCTGCCGCTCGGCGAGGACGAGGGCCTCGCGCACCTGCGGGTGCTGCATCAGAGTCCGCTCGATGTCAGCGGGCTCCACGCGGTGACCGCGCAGCTGGAGCTGATCATCGGCGCGCCCCCGGAACTCGAAGGTGCCGTCGGGGCGGACGGCGGCCAGGTCGCCGGTGCGGTACATGCGGGCGCCGGGCTCGTCGGCGAAGGGATCGGCGACATAGCGGACCGCGGTCAGGCCGGGCCCGCGGTGGTAGCCGCGGCCGACGTGCGCGCCGCCGAGATGGACCTCGCCAGTCTCCCCCTGCGGAACGGGCTGGCCCCTGCCGTCCAGGAGGTATACGCGGGTGTTGGGGAGGGGGCGTCCGATGTCCGGGAGGTCGCCGGTACGGGCCGCGGCCTCAGCCACCCGGCCTGCGGTCACGCAGACCGCGCACTCGGTCGGTCCGTAAATGTTGAGCACCGCGAACGGAGCCTCCCGGGGCGGCCGTACGCGCAGCAGGTCGCCGCCGGTGACCAGCAGGCGCAGGGCGAGGTCCGGGACGTCGGGCAGGTCGGTGAGGACCAGCTCGGCGAGGGGGGTCGGCATGCAGGCCACGGTGATGCGCTGCTCGGCCAGCTCGCCCAGCAGGCTCTCCGGGGTCTGCAGCAGGTCCGATATGAAGCATAGCGTCGCTCCGTGGTACAGGGCCGACATGATTTCGAGCACCGCCATGTCGAAGGCGGGAGACACCGTCTGTGCGAGGCGGTCGGCGGACTTCAGCCCCGCCTCCTCGCCGAACCAGTGCAGCAGGTTGAGCAGCGCCCGGTGCTCGACCTCGCAGCCCTGAGGGCGCCCGGTCGAGCCCGAGGTGTGCGAGATGTACGCCAGGTTGGCGGCGCCGGCCCGCCGCTGTGGCACGGCGTCCGCGCCCTCGTCCGCGCTCTCGTCACCGGGGTCGGCGGTGATCGGGACGACCGGGACGCCGTCGCCGCCCTCGACCGCCATGCCCTCACCCACGATCAGCGCGCACGCGCCGACCTCGGCGAGGATGGACCGGATTCGCCGCTCGGGGACCGAAGGGTCGATGGAGGCGAAGGCCCCGCCCGCCTTGTGCACCGCGAGCCAGCCGACCACCAGGTCGGCGCCGCGTGCGGCGACCACCGGGACGGCGCTGTCCGGTCCGACGCCGTGCTCGACGAGCCGGCGCGCCACGTGGTCGGCCCGCGCGTCGATGTCCCGGAAGGTGTGGCTGCCGGTGGCGTCGACGACGGCAATCTCGTCTGGGCGCTGCGCGGCATGCTCCTGGAAGGCCTCGCTCACCAGGCGCACGTCCGGCCGGTCACGCCGGTCCCCGATGATGAGGGAGGACTCAGAGGGCTCAGAGGACTCACCCTGCCCCTGGAGGAGTTCCGCCAGGGGCACGTCCGGGTTGTTCATAGCGGCCGCGGCGACCTTCACGAACAGGTCGACGAGGCGGTGCGCGGTGGCCGGCTCGAACAGGTCGACCGCGTACTCCAGATAGCCGTCCATCACCCCGCCGTCCTGGTCGTACAGGCCGAAGGTGAGGTCGAACTTGGAGGTTCCCGGGGGGACCCCCGCAATCCCCGAGAGGTCCTCCCCGAGGCTGTCGAGGCTCTCGCCGGTCAGGCCCGCCAGTTCGAAGCCAGCCCTTACCGTGTTCTGGTGGGTGTAGCAGACTGTGAATACCGGGTGCCGTGAGGGATCGCGGTGGTCGGTCGCGGCGACGATCCTCGAGAAGGGGATCTCCTCGTGGTCGAGTACGCCGGTGGCGGTGGCCGCACAGCGAGCCACCAGGTCGCGGAAGCTCAGGCCCGGATCGACCTTCGTGCGGAACGGCAGCACATTGTTGAAGTAGCCGATCAGGTTGTGGGTGGCGGGATTGAACCGGCCCGTGGTCGCCGCGCCCACCACCACGTCCCGCTGGCCCGCCCACAGGTGCAGGACCGCGTCGACCACGGCGAGCATGGTGGCGAAGGTCGTCGCGTTCTCGCGCACGCTGAAGGCGCGCAGCTGCCCGGACAGTTCCTCCCCGAGGCCGAACGTCACCGTGTCGCCGCGGAAGGACTGCACCGCCGGACGCGGATGGTCGATCGGCAATTCGCGGGTGTCCAGGTCGTGCAGCTCGTCGTTCCACCACCGCAGTACGCGCGCGGTGCGCTCCTCGTCCAGCCACTCCCGCTGCCAGGCCGCGAAGTCGGCGAACTGGACGGGCAGGTCGGGCAGCTCGGGCCGCTGACCGGCGCGGCGGGCGTTGTAGCAGGCGGTCAGTTCCCCGAAGAAGACGGCGGGGGTCCAGCCGTCGTAGATGATGTGGTGCCAGGTGTGCAGGATCACGTGGTCCTGCTCGCCGACCTTGATCAGCAAGCTGCGGAACAGCGGTCCGCTCGCGAGGTCGAACGGTGCCGTCGCCTCCTCGGTCATCATCCGTGACAGCTCCGCGCGCCGCTGTTCGTCCGGCAGCGCCGCGAGGTCGATGAAGGCCAGGTGCGGCTCAGGCACCGCGTCGAGCGCGTACGGCCTGCCGTCCTCGTCCAGGATGCGGGTGCGCAGGATTTCGTGCCGTCCCACCACGTCACTCAGCGCTGCCCGGTACGCGTCGAGGTCAAGTTCGCCGGTGTAGCGCAGTGGGACCGGGATGTTGTAGAGCGCGGTGCCCGGCGTCAGGCGGTCCAGGTACCACAGCTGCTCCTGGTTGAGCGACAGCGGCAGCCGGCCGGGGCGCGGCACCGGGGTGATCGTCCAGTCGTCCCGCCCCGGTCCTTCGGCCCGCAGGGCGGCTATCCGCGTGGCGAGTTGGCGCAGCGTGGGGTGCTGGTGCAGGTCGTTGAAGGTGAGGCGCACGCCGAAGAGCTCCTGGGCCTGACGCAGCACCGTGATGCCGGCGATCGACGTGCCGCCGAGGTCGAAGTAGTTCGAGTCCGGGCCGACCTTCTCGGCCTTGAGGATGCCCGCCCAGATCTCGGCCAGCTGCCGCTCCAGGTCGCTGTCGGTGCCGTCCCACTCCTGAGCCGCCGTCCGCCCGGCGTCCGCCGCGCCGACCGAACCGCCAGGGGAGGATGGTGGACCGCCCGGCGGACGGCACCAGCAGGAGACCTCGTCGGCGTCGAAGGGGTAGGTGGGCGTCTCGATCCGGCGCCGCTGCGCGCCGGCGTAGTAGCGGCTCCAGTCGAGGTCCGCGCCGAGCGAGTAGAGCTCGGCGAGGGCCGTGAGCACGCCCTGCCGCGTGGGTTCCGCGAAGAGGCGTACGACCGGCAGCTCCGGCGCGACCCGAGTGATCTCCCGCGACAGGGCGCCGTCCGCGGCCAGCTCGACCAGCACCGCGCCCTCGTCGGCGAGGCTGCGGACCGCGCGGCGCAGGCCGCCCTCGTCGACCTGGCTGGTGAGCGGCGCCTCTGCGGCCTTGTGCCGGGATTCCTCGGCCGTCGCGGGGTCCTGGATGGTACGCACCGCGAGGTTGCCGATGCCGTTGCCGACCAGGCGCGCCTCGGTCAGGCCGAAGGAGCGCGCGAGTCGGTACGCCGCGTGCTGCCGGGCGAGCAGCCGGGCACCGGGCGAGGTGGCGTCCGTATCGTCCTCGGAGTCCGCTGGGCCCTCGGAGCCGGAGCCGGAGTCGGAACCCGGAGAGGCGAGTTGAGGGAAGGCCGCGCGCAGGCCCGTCCAGGTGTCGTCGCTGAGTTCGGCGTCTCCGGAGAGGAGGAAGACCACAGGGGCCTGCGCCGACGGTTCGCGCTCATCGGGGTGCTGA
Organism: Streptomyces sp. CC224B; assembly: GCF_030010595.1. Classification (NCBI taxonomy): domain Bacteria; kingdom Bacillati; phylum Actinomycetota; class Actinomycetes; order Kitasatosporales; family Streptomycetaceae; genus Streptomyces; species Streptomyces sp. CC224B. The sequence continues at coordinate 22,456 of NZ_JASCXL010000103.1, forward strand.
GCGCGCAGCAGCGCAGCCAGCTCCTGGTTGTCGTGCGCGGTCACGGCAAGGCGGTACGGGTGGTCGTCACGGCCGCGGTTCAGCACGTGCGCGATATCCGGCAGCTGGTGCCCGGTTCGGTCGAGGAAGTCGGCGACGCGTCGCGCATAAGTCTGTAGGGCCGTCCGTGACTTGGCGGATAGGGTGACCAGCTCGGCCGCGGGCTCCGGGGCCGCCGGGGCGGGTTCCGCGGCGGGCGGTTCCTCGATGACGGCGTGCACGTTGGTGCCGGTCAGGCCGAAGGCGCTCAGCCCTGCCCGGCGGGTGCTGTCCGCCCGGCGCTCCCACGCCGTGGCCGCCACGTCGACCTGGACCGGACCGGTGAAGTCGATCAGCGGGTTGGGCGTCTCGAAGTTGGGGTTCGGGTACCGGGTCCCGTGCCGCAGCCCGGCCAGGACCTTGAAGAGGCCGGCGATGCCCGAGGCGTGGTCGAGGTGTCCGAGGTTTCCCTTGACGCCGCTGATCCCGCACGGGTCGCTCCGGCCCGCCTCGGCGAAGGCCTGCCGCAGCCCTTCGACCTCGATGACGTCGCCGAGTTTAGTGCCCGAACCGTGGCACTCGATGTAGTCGAGCGAGCCAGGGCCCGCCTGCCGCCAGGCCTCGACGAGCACCTCGGCCTGCGCGCGGGCGCTCGGTGCGCTCATGCTGGCGGCGCGGGAGGCGTTGTGGTTGACGGCCGTGCCGCGCAGCACGCCGTGAATGTGGTCGCCGTCGGAGAGCGCATCGCACAGTCGTTTGAGTACGACGAGTCCGCCGCCCTCGCCGCCGGTGGTGCCGTCCGCGCCGGCGTCGAACGGACGGCACACCCCGCCCTGGGACTCCAGGCCGACTACGGGCCTGTGGTCACGCCCGGGTACCAGGATCGGATAGAGGTTGAGTCCACCGGCGAGGGCGAGGTCCGCTTGGCCGCCCTGTAATTGTCCCACGGCGACCGCGAGCGCGGTGAGGCTGCCGCTGCACGCGGTGTCCACGACCAGATTGGGGCCGTCGAAGTCGAAGAGGTAGGCGATGCGCGCGGCCACCGCGGAGGGGTGCCCGCCGAGGATCTGCTGCGGGTCGTCATCGGTGTACAGGGTGGCGTACTGGGGTTCTGGCGCGCTGAGGACGACGGAGGTGCGCGAGCCCTTCAGGGCCCCCGGCGCGTAGCCGGCGTTCTCGATGGCCCGGTGCGCGAGCTGGGCCGCCATGCGCTGGTGCGGGTCCATCAACTCCGCTTCGCGCCGGGAGAGCCCGAAGAACCGGTAGTCGAAGAGGTCGATCCGGTTCAGATAGCCCATCGCCACGTAATCGGCGTCGGTGGGCGCCCCGGCGTAGTGGACCCGCTCTTTGTCCGGTGCCCGTACGCTGATGCGGCCGTCGAGCAGGTTCCGGTGCAGCGCGTCCAGATCGTCGGCGTCCGGCAACGCCACGGCCACGCCGGTGATCGCCACGGCGTCCCGGGTCGGTTGCGTCACAGTTCATACCCCAATCTGTCTGTAGTTCCGCGGGCCGTGCGGGCGTCCAGGAGGCGGGCCATCGCCTCGACCGTGTTGTGTTCGAAAAGGGCCGACAATGGCGCCTCTTTCAGGCCCAGTTCGGCCAGCCGGTTACTCAGCGTGAGGACGGACAGGGAGGTCCCGCCGACCTCGAAGAACTTCTCGTGCACGCCGATCTCGTCCAGGCCGAGCAGCTCCGCCCAGATCGCGGCGACCGCGCGTTCGGTAGCCGTGCGCGGCAGGACTCGGGCGGCCCCACTCCCCTCGGAGCGCCGGGGGGCCGGCAGGGCGTGCCGGTCCACCTTGCCGTTCCTGGTGAGCGGCAGGGCGTCGAGCTCCATGAACTCGGACGGCACCATGTACTCCGGTAGCCGCCGCGCCAGATGCCTGCGCAGATCCTCGACACGGCCGACGGCCTCACCGGGCACACCCGGCCCGGCGGCCGGAGCGGCCGGAACCACGTACGCCACCAGCTGTGCACCTCCCGGGCCCTGCCACGCGGCCACTGCCGCCCCGGCCACTCCCGGGTGGGCCACCAGGGCCGCCTCCACCTCGCCAGGCTCGACGCGGAAGCCGCGAACCTGCACCTGGTCGTCGGCGCGTGCCTTATACACCAGCTCGCCCCTCTTCGTCCACGCCACCACGTCCCCCGTCCGATACATGCGCTCGCCGGTGCCCGCGAACGGACAGGCCACGAACCGTTCGGCCGTCACACCCGGCCGGTACACATAGCCCCGTGCCAGTCCCGACCCCGCGAGATACAGCTCGCCGTCCACACCCGGCGGCACGGGCCGCAGCCGGTCGTCCAGCACATAGGCGCGGGTGTTGTCCAGCGGCCGCCCTATCGGGAACACCGCACCGACCTGGCCGGCGTCGGTGATCCCGTTAGTGACGGCGAACACCGTCGCCTCCGTGGGCCCGTAGCCGTTGACGACCGTGACGCCGGGACAGGCCCGCAGCACCCGCGCCACCGGCTCTGCGGGCACCAGCTCACCGCCGACCAACACCTCCGTCATGCCGGCGAAGCTCTCCGGCCGCTCGTGGGCGAGCACCCCGAAGAGCCCGGAGGACATGAACGCTGCGGTCACCCGCTGCTCGGCCAACACCCCGGCAAGGGCACCGACATCCAGCTGTCCGGCCGGTGCCACCACGACCGTGCCGCCGTTCAGCAGCGGAACCCACAGCTCGTAGCACGAGATGTCGAATGTCGGCGCCGAATGCATCAGCACCCGGTCGTGGCCGCCGCCACGCCAGCGCCGGTCCGCCGCGAGATCCACCACGGCGCGGTGGCTCACCCCCGCGCCCTTGGGCAATCCGGTCGTCCCGGAGGTGTAGATGACATACGCCAACCGGTCCGGGCAGCCCGCGTCGGGACAGTCGTCGCCCGACTGTGCGGCGACGGCCCTGGCGGTGCGGGGGTCGTCGACCACGATGCGGGGGCAGGCGCCCGCAGGCAGCCCGGCGGCCACCTCCGACGTGGTGACGAGCAGCGCGACCCGCGCGTCGCGGAGCATGAAGGCGAGACGCTCCGGCGGGTGGTCGTGAGCCAGCGGCACGTAGGCGCCGCCGGCCATGAGGACGGCGAGGACCGCCACCACGTACTGGGGCGAGCGGGGCACGGCCACCGCCACTGCCGACTCGGCTGCCACGCCGCGCCGCACCAGTTCGCGCGCGAGCCGGTTGGCGCGCGCGTTCAGCTCCCGGTAGGTCAGCGACTCCGCGCCGCTGACCACCGCGACCGCGTCCGGTTCGGCCGCTGCCTGCCGGGCGAAGAGCGCGGGCACCGTCGCGTCCGGTGTGGGCACGGCCGTGTCGTTGATCTTGTGCAGGAGCCGGTGCCGTTCAGCGGGCGTCAGGGCGTCCATGGCGTCGCGCGGCGTCTGCGGCCTGGCCGTCAGCTCCGTGACGAGGTGCACGAACCGGTCCGCGAGGTCCTGCGCCGTGCTTGGCTCGAACAGGTCGGTGGCGTACTCGACGAGGCCCCGCAGTCCGTCCTCGGCACCGACCTCGAAGTGGAAGAGCAGATCGAACTTCGCGGTGCCGGTCGTGACCGCTTCCGGGACTGCCCGCAGATCGGGCAGCTCGAGTCGGCTCACACCGGTCTGCCAGGAGAACGCCACTTGGAACAGCGGGTGGTAGGCGGCGGACCGTTCGGGGTTCAGCGCCTCCACGAGCCGATCGAAGGGCACGTCCTGGTGGTCGTACGCGCCGACGGCCTTGTCCCGTACCTGCCGCACCACGGACGCGAACGTCGGGTTGCCCGCCAGGGCGACCCGCAGCACCCACGTGTTGGCGAAGAAGCCCACCAGATCCGCGAGCGCGTCGTCCGTGCGCCCGGCGATGGGTACGCCGATGGCCAGGTCGTCACCGCCGCCCCGCAGCTGCAGCAGGACGGCGAGCGCGGCCTGCAGGACCATCGGCACCGTCGCGCCCTGGGCCCGCGCCACCTCCTCGACGGCGGCGAGCACGTCGGGGCCGATGGCGAAGGCGACCGTGTCACCCCGGTGGCTGGCCACCGGCGGGCGCGAGCGGTCCAGCGGCAGCTGCGACAGCTGCGGCATCCCTTCGAGCTCGCCACGCCAGTAGGCGAGTTGACTCGCGAGCACGCTGTCCGGGTCGTCCTCGTCACCGAGCAGCTCCCGCTGCCACAGTGCGTAGTCCGCATACTGCACCGGCAGGTCGTCCCACTGCGCCACCCCGCCCCGTAGCCGGGCGTCGTAGGCGGCCTTCAGGTCCCGTGCCAGCGGCGCCATCGACTCGCCGTCCGCGGCGATGTGGTGCAGCAACAGCACGAGTACGTGCTCCTGCGGCCCGCACCGCAGTACACGCGCCCGTACCGGAATCTCCGCGGCGAGGTCGAAAGGACGGCCGATCTCCTGGGCGACCGCGGCGGACACTGCCTCCGGCGCCACCTCCTGCACCGGCGCCTCAAGGGCGACCTCGTGTGCAGGCAGCACCACCTGAACGGCGACATCCCCGTCGTCCGCCGGGTACACGGTCCGCAGACTCTCGTGCCGCAGCACCACATCCCGCAGCGCAGACCCCAGCGCGTCCGTGTCGAGGGGGCCGCTCAGGCGCACCACGAACGGCAGGTGATAGGTCGGCAGCGGCTCGATCGCGTCGAGGTACTTCAGCCGGCGCTGTGCGAACGACAGCGGCACCTGCTCGGGCCGCCCCTTCGCCCGCCGCAGCGCGGGGCGCGAGGACCGGGCGCCCGCATCCACCCGCTCCGCGAGCTGCGCCACCGTCGGGACCTCGAACACCACCTGGATCGGCAGTTCCACCCCGAGAGCCGCCCGTATCCGGTTCACCAGTCGTGTGACCAGCAGCGAATGCCCGCCCAGGTCGAAGAAGTTGTCGTCGATCCCGGCTTTCTCGACGCCGAGCACCTCCGCGAACAGTGCGCACAGGGCCTCCTCCCGCGGCGTGCGCGGCGCCCGGTGGGGGGCGGAGGCGACGAGCTCGGGGGCGGGGAGCGCCTGGTGGTCGAGCTTGCCGTTGGGCGCGAGGGGGAGGCGGTCGAGGGGGACGAAGACGCCGGGGACCATGTAGTCGGGCAGCCGCTCGGCCATAAAGTGCCGCAGTTGGTCGGGGGGCGGCGCGGTGCCGGCCGCGACGGGTACGACGTAGGCGGCCAGCCGCCGGGCACTATCGGTGCCATGGGGGAGTACGACGGCTTGGTCGACGCCCGGATGGGCGGTCAGGCAGGCCTCGATCTCGCCGGGCTCGACACGGAAGCCGCGGATCTTCACCTGGGCGTCGCCGCGGCCTGCGTACTCGAGGAGCCCCTGGTCGTTCCAGCTGGCCAGGTCGCCGGTGCGGTACATGCGCGCGCCCAGTCCCGGAGCATACGGGTCGGCCACGAACCGCTCGGCCGTCAGGCCCGCCCGCCCGTGGTAGCCGCGGCCGATGTTGCCCGCGACGTACAAGTCACCGACCACGCCCACCGGCAGCGGTTCAAGGGCCGGGCCGAGGACGTAGCAGCGCATGTTTCCGAGCGGGACACCGATCGGGGCGCTCGCCGTGGGCTCGTCGTCCGGTGCCAGGGCGTGGGTGGTGGCGTAGAACGACTCGGTCTGGCCGTAGGCGTTGACGATGCGGATGCCGGGGAGGGTGTCGCGCACGCGGCGCACCAGGGACGCGGGCAGTGCCTCACCGGCGAACACCACCGTGTCGGCGGCGATGCGGCCTCCGACCCGGTCGAGGAGCTCGGCGAAGACCGAGGGCACACTGGAGATGACGCCGCCGCGCCAGCCGTCGCGCTCGCCGAGGACGAGCACATCGCGTACGACCTCGACGGTGCCTCCGTGAGCGAGGGTGGTGACCATCTCGAACACGGAGACGTCGAAGTTGACCGAGGTGCCCGCGAGCGTGCGGGTGCCCGCCGTGATGCCGGTGCGCTCGGCGAGCTGGAGCACACCGCCCACGACGCCCTCGTGGGTGACGGTGACGCCCTTGGGCACGCCGGTCGAGCCGGATGTGTACATGACGTAGGCCGCGTTGGCACCGCTCAGGTCCCGCTCCACGCGCGCGTCCTCGGCACCGGCCGGCGCCAGAGTGTCCAGCAGGAGGCGGGGCAGTTCGGTGCGCGGCAGGGAGCCGAGGCGCTCCGTGTCGGTGAGCAGCAGCACCGGTTGCGCGTCGGCCAGGATGTGCGCTAGGCGTGCGCCCGGGTAGCGCGGGTCGACCGGCAGATAGGCGCCGCCGGCCTTGAGCACAGCGAGCAGGGCGACCACCAGATCCGCCGAGCGGGGCAGCGACACGGCGACGACAGTTTCTGGGCCGACCCCGCGCGCGATCAGCTCCCGGGCGAGCCGGTTGGCGCACCCGTCCAGCTCCCGGTAGGTCAGCGTACGGGCGCCGTGCTCGACGGCGGTCGCGTCCGGGGTGCGGGCCGCCTGCCGCTCGATGAGGCCGGGCACGGTCATGCCGGGGAGGGGCATCCCGGTGTCGTTGAACCGGCGCAGCACCATGTCCCGCTCGGCAGGGCCGAGCACGGCCGTCCGCCCGACCAGGCCGTCGGGGTCGTCGGCGAGTTGCGCGAGGATCCGCTGGAGGCTGTCCGCGATGCGCTGGACCGTGCCGCGGTCGAGGGCGTCCTGCCGGTGCTCCAGTGTCAGGCGCAGGTGCGGGGCGAGGGCGGCGTTCAGGGTCAGTGGGTAGTGGGTGGTGGTCAGTGGGCGCAGGCCGGTGATCTCGATGCCCGCGGCGGCGTGCGCGTCGGTGAGGCCGATCCGGTCCACGGGGTACGAGTCGAAGGCAACGAGCGTGTCGAACAGGACGCTCGTGCCGGTGGCCCGGTGGATGCCGGGCAGGCCGTAATGGTGGTGATCGAGGAGCCGGGCCTGGCGGTGCTGCAGATCGGTGAGGACCTCGGCGACGGTGGTGCCGGGGGCGCAGCGCACCCGGATCGGAATGGTGTTGGCGAACAGGCCGACCATCGTGTCCACCTCGGGCACTCCGGCCGGGCGTCCTGAGACCGTTGCGCCGAACACCACGTCCTGCCGTCCGGTGCGGCCGGCGAGCAGCATCCCCCAGGCGCCCTGCACCAGGGTGTTGAGGGTGATCCCGAGCCTGGCCGCCTGCCGGGACAGCGCGTCGGCGGTGTCCGGGCCGAGCGGCACCTCGACGTGCCCGTAGCGGGCGGCTGCTGGTGCGGTCTTCTCGGCTGCGGCGGCGCCGGGCGCGGCCAGCAGCGTCGGCCCGTCCACGCCGTCGAGCTCCGCGGCCCAGGCGCGGGCAGCCGCCTCCTCGTCCTGCTGGGACAGCCAGCGCAGGAAGTCCCGGTATTCGGGCGCCCGCCGCAGCCCGGAGGCGTCCCCCGCGGAACCGTACAGGCGTAGCAGGTCCTCGATGAGGAGCGGGAACGACCAGCCGTCGAGCAGCAGGTGATGTGCCGTGAGGACGAGTTCCGACCGGTTGGGGCTCAGGCTCACCAAGCCAAGGCGCAGGAGCGGCGGGACGGTCGGGTCGAAGCGGCTCTCCAGTTCCGCCGCCGCGAACTCCTCGACGGCCGCTGCCTGTCCGGCCTCGTCCAGGCCGATCGCATCGGCGTGCCGCCAGGGCAGGTCCACGTCGTGGGCCACCAGCTGCACCGGGTCCCCGGTCGTGCCGGGCACGAAGGCCGCCCGCAGATTGGGATACCGGTTGAGGAGCGCCTGCCCTGCCGTACGCATCCGTGCCGGATCCACGGGGCCGCGCAGGTGAAAGACCAACTGTATCTGATAGGCGTCGAAGGACGCGTCGGCGAGGAGCGTGTGGAAGAGGAAGCCGGACTGCAGCGGGGTCAGCGGCCACACCTCTGCGAGCCCAGGGAACTGCCGCTCCCACTGATCGATCTCGCGCTGCCCCGCCGCCACCAGCGGCACATCCGACGGAGTGAGCCCGCCCGCGCCGGGAGCTACGGCGTGCCGGGCCAGGCCCTCCAGGGCCGCACACCACTCCTCGGCCAGTTGCTGCGCCTCCTCGCGCGGGAGTACACCGGGGGGAAAGCTCCACTCGGCCTCCAGCCGCGGCCCCTCGGCGGTGTCCGCCACGAGCGCCTCGATGTGCAGCGGGGCCAGCGCGGGCATGCCGTTCGCCGGTGTCGTCAGCCCTGAGCCGGCGGTGATGTCATGGAAGCCAAACCCGCGCAGGTGCTCGGGCATGTCGGCGGCGGAGAAGCGGCCGTGGTAGTTGAGTTCGATCTGCGGCGCGGGATACTGGCGCAGTTCCGCGGCGGTCTCCGGGTTCAGATGCCGCAGCAGCCCGAAGCCGATGCCGTGGTCGGGTATGGCGAGGAGCTGTTCCTTGACGGACTTGAGCAGATCTCCAGCGGCCGGCCCGCTGGCGCGCACCTCGTCGAGATCGCACCCCGTCAGGTCGAGGCGTACGGGGAACAGGCTGGTGAACCAGCCGACCGTACGCGACAGATCTGCCCCGGGCACGATGCTCTCCTCGCGGCCGTGCCCCTCGACCCCGAGCAGCACGGACGACAACGGCGGCTCGCCCGTTCCGCGCGCCGCCTGCCTGCGGGCGACAGCTACCGCGAGGGCCGCAAGCAGCCCGTCCCGGGCGCCGCAGCGGAACGCCGCGGGCAGCGCGGTGAGGAGCGCGTCGGTGACCGGTGCCGGAAGCCGCACGCATACGGTGTCCACGGTGTCCATCCGGTCCACCGCGGGGTCGAGCCGCCGGGTGCCGAGCACCGGGTCAGGACCGTCCAGGACGGAGTGCCACAGCGGCAGTTCCCGAGCTCTGGCCTTGCTGGCCGCCTCCGCCTCGAGCGCGTGCGCCCAGCGCCGCGCGGAGGTCGTCACCGCCGGAAGGGCCGGGGGCGCGCCCGCGTGGACCGCGGACCAGGCAGCGGCGAGATCCGGCAGCAGGATGCGCCAGGACACGCCGTCCACCACCAGATGGTGGAGTACGAGGAGGAGCCGGCCCGCGCCGCCACCGGGCGCCGGGTCGAACCACACGGCTTGGGCCATCACCCCGGTAGCAGGGCGCAACCGCTTTGTAGCAGCATCCAGTTCGGCCTGGGCGACGCGCTGCCACCGGGCGTCCCAGCGGCCGTCGCAGGCGACGCGGTGGAGCAGCGCGGCGGCGTCCACCGAGCCCGTCTTCGCGACCTGCAGGATCCCGTCGCCGGTGGACTCCAGGGAGGAGCGCAGTATGTCGTGGTGGTCGAGGACCGTGGCCAGGGCGGTGGCCAGTCCGGCACCGTCGATGCCGACAGGGAGCTCGGCCAGCGCGAACATGGCGAACTGCTGCCAGTCGCCGCCGAGTTCGCTGACGTGCCGAGCGATGGGCGGCAGCGGCATTGGCCCCACCCCGCCGCCGTCGAACTCCTGCAGCACCGAGCCCGCCGGGGCACGTAACGCCGCCGCTGCCAGCCGGGCCACCGTGCGCTGCTCGAAGATCTGCCGCGGCGTGATCTCGACACCGTGCGCGCGGGCGCGCGAGACCACCTGGATGGAGCGGATGCTGTCGCCGCCGACGGCGAAGAAGTCATCGTCACTGCCGATCCGCTCCACTCCCAGCACCTCCGCGTACGCGGCGGCCAGGATGCGCTCGGCCTCGGTGCGAGGAGCTCGGTATGCGCCGCCGGTGAACTGCGGCGCGGGCAGCGCTGCGCGGTCCAGCTTGCCGTTGGCGGTCAGGGGCAGCTCGTCCAGGAGGACGAACGCGGCGGGGACCATGAAGTCGGGCAGCCGTGTCGCGGCGAAACGGCGTAGTTCGCTGGTGGAGACTCCGGCGGTGATGTCGAGGTCCTCGGTCCCGGTCGGCTGCGTGGCCGCGGGCACCACGTAGCCCACCAGCTGTGCGGCCCCGCGGTTCTCGCCCACGACCACGACCGCCTGGGCGATGCCGGGGTGTCCGGCGAGCACCGCCTCGACCTCGCCGGGCTCGATGCGCAGGCCGCGCAGTTTGACCTGGTCGTCGGTGCGGCCGAGGTATTCCAGTTGGCCGTCGGTGCCGCGGCGGACGATGTCGCCGGTGCGGTACATGCGGGATGCGGTCGGGGTGTACGGGTCGGCGACGAAGCGTTCGGCGGTCAGTGCGGGCTGATTCAGGTAGCCGCGTGCCAGGCTGGGGCCGGCGATGTAGAGCTCGCCCGGTGTGCCGGGCGGCACCGGGATGAGGTGGTGGTCCAGGACGCGGACCCGGTTGTCGGCCACGGCGGTGCCGATCGGGACGTGGTCGGAGGTGAGCGGGGCGCTGATGCTGCCGCACACCGTCGTCTCGGCGGGCCCGTAACCATTGATGAAGCGGCGGCCCGGCGCCGCCCACCGTGCGGGGAGTCCTGGTGGGCATGCTTCACCGCCCACGGTCAGCACGCGCAGGTCGGTCAGGGTGTGCGGGGCTTCTGGGGGGAGTGTTGCGGCGACGCTGGGTGGCAGCGTCACGTGGGAGATGTGCCGCTGGGCGAGGATGCGGTGGAGGTCGTCGCCGATGAGGCGGCTCTGGCTTGGTACGACCAGTGCGGCTCCGATGGTCAGGGTCTGTATCAGCTCAAAGAACGCCGCGTCGAAGCTGGGTGAGGCCACCTGCAGGACGCGGGAGTCGGTGTCCAGCGCCATTCGTTCGCGGGTG
>NZ_JASCXL010000104.1:0-32836 GCF_030010595.1 Streptomyces sp. CC224B
GCCGACGCCGCGACCGCCGCCGAGCAGGCGTACGACGCGGAGCGCCGCACCGCCGAGGCCCTCGCCCGCGACGAGCGGCTCGGGGAACTGCTCGGCCTGCCCGGCGGGCCCGCCCCCCGCGCGCAGGGCGCCGTGCCCCCGCCCCGCCGCGCGGGCACCGACAACCGCGACGACACCCACCAGGACCCCGGCACCCCGGCGGACCCCGAGGCCGGGGCGCCCTTCACCGCCGAGGACCTCGACCGGAGCGCCGACGACCTGCGCACCCTCCTGGAGGACGGCGTGGCCGCCGCGGAGCGGCAGTTGTTCGAGCTGCGGACCGCCGCGGCCGACGACGCCCGCATCCTCGGCGCGCTCGGCGACGGCGGGCTGCTCCCGCCGGGCCCGGACGTCCTGGCCACCGTCGAGTTCCTGGGCGAGCACGGCATCCCGGCGCTGCCCGGCTGGCGCTACCTCGCCCAGGCCGTCGACCCCGCCGACCACGCGCGCGTGCTCGCGGCCCGCCCCGAGCTGGTCGACGGCGTCATCATCACCGACCCCGACACCCACGCGCGGGCCCGCGAAACCCTCGCCGGCGCCGCGCTGCTGCCCCGCTCCACCGTCGCCGTCGGCACCGCCGCCGCCCTGCTGGCCCCGGCGCCGGGCGACGAGGCCGCCCAGGACGGCGACGTCTTCCTGGTGCCGCCGAACCCGGCCATGCACGACGAGCACGCCGCCGACCAGGAGCGCCAGGCCCTGCGCGCCCGCGCCACCCGCCGCGACGACGAGATCCGCGCGCTCGCCCAGCGCCTCGCCAAGGACCGCGAGCTGGCCGCCCGCCTCGCCTCCTGGCGCGCCGGCTGCCCGGCCGGACGCCTCGACGAACTGGCCACCGCCGCGCGCCAGGCCCGCGCCTTCGCCGAGGAGGCCGAGGCCGAGCTGGCCGAGGCCCGCACCGCGCGCGCCGAGGCCGACGAGGCCGCGAGCGACGCCGCCCGCGTCCGCGACGAGCGGCAGGAGACCGCCCAGCGCGCCCGCCGCGCCGCCGACGCGCTCGCCGGGCTGGCGTTCCGGCTGCGCGAACGCGCTGGCTGGCAGACGAAGCTGCGCGAGCTGGCCGACGAGGCCGTGGAGTGCGAGGCCCGCGCCCAGGCCTGCCTGGACCGCGCCCGCGCCGCCGACGAGGACCGGCGCGCCGCCCAGCGCGCGGCCGACGACGCGCGCCGCACCGCCCGCGCGCTGCGCGCCGAGCGCGCCGAGATCGCCGGTGCCCCCGAGGACGTCGCCCTGGACGAGGACGCCCCCAAGACCTCGCTGCCCGCGCTGCGCGAGGCCTACCGCGCGGCCTCCCAGCTCTACGAGAAGGTCGGCGTCGGCGCCGACCTGCGAGCCGAGCAGGCCCGCGCCGAGAGCGACGAGTCCGCCGCCCTCGCCGAGCTCGACCGGCTCAGCAACAAGGTCCGCACCCGCGCCGCCCAGCTCCTGGAGGGCACCGACGGCGCCGACGGCCCCTCCCGGCAGGCCGCCGCCGCGCGCGCGGAGGCCCAGGTCCAGCTCATCGAGTCCCGCGCCGCGGCCGCCAGCGAGCAGCTCGGCCGGCTGCGCGGCGAGGCCGAGCGGCACGCCCCCCAGGACGGCGAGGCGCACACCGAGCTGCCCGAGGACCTGGTGCCCGCCGACGCCGAGCACGCCCAGGCCCTGCTGCGCACCGCCACCGGCGAACTGGCCGCCCGCACCGAAGCGCTCACCCAGGCCAAGGAGGCGCACGCCGCGCTCCTGCGCGCCCACCGCGCCACCGAGGACGCGGCCGGCGGCTTCGACGAGACCGCCGCGCTCCTGCGCGACCTGCTCCGCGAGCACCACGACACGGACGAGCAGGAACAGCCCGAGCCCTACCCCGGCACCCTCGAAGAGGCCCGCCAGACCGCCGCCGAGGCCCGCCGCTCGCTGCGCGGCTGCGCCGCCGACCTGTCCGCCGCCGAGACCGCCGTCCGCGAGGCCAGTGACGTCCTCGTACGGCACGCCAACTCCACCCGCTACGAGCAGGTACGCACCCCCGCCCGCCAGCAGATCCGCGAACTGCCCGCCGCCGCGCTGCCCGAGCACGCCAAGAAGTGGGCGGACGCCTTCGCCCCCCGGCTGCGCGTGCTCACCGACGAGCTGGAGCAACTGGAGCGCAACCGCGACAGCATCGTCGACCGGCTGCGCGGCCTCGTCGAGTCGGCCCTCGCGACGCTCCGCTCCGCCCAGCGCCTGTCCCGCCTCCCGGAGGGCCTGGGGGAGTGGTCGGGCCAGGAGTTCCTGCGCATCCGCTTCGAGGAGCCCGACCAGGCCACGCTCACCGAGCGCCTCGGCGTGGTCATCGACGACGCCACGCGCGCGGCCGTCAAGAAGAACTCCGACCTGCGCAGGGACGGCATGTCCCTGCTCCTCCGGGGCGTCCAGGCGGCCCTGGAGCCGCGTGGCGTCGCCGTGGAGATCCTCAAGCCCGACGCCGTGCTGCGCGCCGAGCGCGTCCCCGTCGGCCAGATGGGCGACGTGTTCTCCGGCGGCCAGCTCCTGACCGCCGCCATCGCCCTGTACTGCACGATGGCCGCGCTGCGGTCGAACGACCGGGGCCGCGACAAGCACCGCCACGCGGGCACCCTGTTCCTCGACAACCCCATCGGCCGCGCCAACGCCACATACCTCCTGGAGCTCCAGCGCGCCGTGTCCGACGCCCTCGGCGTGCAGCTCCTGTACACCACCGGCCTGTTCGACACGACCGCGCTCGCCGAGTTCCCGCTGGTCATCCGGTTGCGCAACGACGCCGACCTGCGGGCGGGCCTGAAGTACATCAGCGTCGAGGAGCACCTGCGGCCGGGCCTGCCGCAGGAGCAGCAGGCCCCCGCCGGGGAGACGGTGCACGGCGAGATCACGGCCACCCGGATGTACAAGAAGCCCGTGGCGGGGTGACGCCCGCCGAGCTCAGAGGGACCCGATCCCTGTGATGTCCGCCGGGCTCAGAGGGCGCCGATCCGTGCGGTGACCCACGCGTGGAAGAGGCCGATGTGGTGCTCGGTCGGCACGAGCACCCCACCGTGCCGGTAGGCGCGCGAGGACATGGCGGGCTGCGTACGCTCGCACGCCGCGAAGTCCTGCTCGTTCACCCGGTGGAACAGCTCCACGGACTTCGACAGATCGGCCCCGGAGGCCACGACGTCGGGTGCGTACAGCCAGTCGCACTCGACGACCGTACGGTCCACGGCCAGCGGGAACATGCGGTGCAGGATCACGTGGTCCGGTACCAGGTTCACGAACACCGCCGGCTTGACGGTGATCGCGTAGTAGCGGCGGTCCTGGTCGTCGGCCACGCCGGGCAGGCGGCCGAAGCCCGCGCTGCCGTCCACGGTGAAGCCGCGCACCCCGTCACCGAAGGCCGCGCCGTGCCCGACGTAGTACTGCGCGGCGAAGCCCTCCGTGAACTCCGGCAGCACGTCGGTCAGTTCCGGATGGATCGTCGCGCAGTGGTAGCACTCCATGAAGTTCTCCACGATCAGCTTCCAGTTGGCGCGCACGTCGTACGTGACACGCCGCCCCAGCGCCAGGTCCCCGGGCCGGTAGCGCTCCACGGCCGCCGCGTCCCCCAGGCGCTCGGCGGCCTCGGCGACGACCGTCTCCTCGAACGACGGCGGTTCCTCGGCCAGGCACACCCAGACGTAGCCGAGCCACTCCCGCAGGGCCACCGTGACCAGGCCGTACGCCGACCGGTCCACGTCGGGCATGCGCGTCAGGTTCGGCGCCGCGAGCAGCCTGCCGTCCAGGCCGTACGTCCAGGCGTGGTACGGGCACCGCAGGCCCCGCCGCACCTCGCCCTCGGCGTCCGCGCACAGCCGCGCGCCCCGGTGGCGGCACACGTTGAGGAAGGCCCGCAGCGCGCCGTCCCGGGCGCGCGTGACCAGGACGCTCTCGCGGCCGACCTGGACCGTCCGGTACGCGCCGGGCCGTTCGAGGTCGGCGGCGCGCACCGCGCACACCCACAGGGCCTCGAAGACGTGCTCCTGCTCGCGCTCGAACACCTCGGGGTCGGTGTAGGCGCGGCCGGGCAGTGTCGCGATGAGGCTCGCGGAGACCTGGGTCGTCACGGTGTCCTCCTCAGGCGGGCGCCGCGGCGGCCGCGGCGGCCGCGGCGCCCAGCGGGCCGGTGATCCGGCGCGGGTCGAACAGTCCGACGGGGTGCGCGGTGGTGCCGTCGAGCGCCAGGTCGGCGACGATCTCACCGACCACCGGCACGAACTTGAAGCCGTGCCCGGAGAAGCCGCACGCCACCGTCACCGACTCCGGGTGCGCGGGATGCCGGGCGATCACGAAGTGCTCGTCGGGCGTCGTCGTATACATGCAGGTCACCGCCTTGAGCAGGCGCCCGGGGAGCAGCGGGATCTGCCGGGACACGTGGTCCGCCATGGCGGCGACCTCGTGCGCGTGGACCGTGCGGTCGACGGTGTCGGGCGTACACACGGCGCCCTTGCGGAAGAAGGCCACCTTCGCCCCGAGGTCCGGGCCGTCGATCGCGGGGAAGCCGTACACCTGGACGCCCGCCGCGTCCTCCCAGACGTAGATCGGATGGCGCTCCGGCAGGAACGGACCCACGCCCCCGGTCGGCTGGAACCAGTACATGACCTGCCGCTCGACCGTGAACGGCACCCCCAGGTCGGCGAGGAGTCCCGGCGCCCAGGCCCCCGGGCAGACGACCAGCTGCCCCGCGGTGTACGTGTCCTCCGGCGTGTGGACACGTACGCCGCCGCCGCACGGCTCCCAGCGGACGACGGGCTCCTCGAAGCGCAGCTCGGCGCCCCGCCGGGTGGCGAGCTGGAGGTGCGCCGCGACGGTGTTCTCGGGCCGGACCAGGCCCGCCCGCTCCTCGTACAGCGCCACCTCGTCGTCGCGCGGCGTGAGCGTCGGGAAGCGGCGGCGGATCTCGCGGGCGTCGAGCATCTCGTGCGGCAGCCCCCAGGTCTCGGCGGAGAGCCGCGCCCCCGACACGACGCGCCCGTCGGGCCTGCCGACCATGACACCCCCGCAGAGCAGGGCGATCTCCCGGCCGGTGTCCCGCTCCACCTGCTCGTACAGCTCGTACGCGCGCAGCAGCAGCGGTACGTACGCGGGGTCCTCGAAGTACGACTGGCGCGTGACCCGGGAACCGCCGTGGCTGGAGCCGCGCCGGTGCACCGGACCGTACCGCTCCAGGCCGAGGACGCGGGCCCCGCGCGCGGACAGATGGTGCGCGGCGGCACTGCCCATGCCGCCCAGACCGATCACGATCACGTCGTACGTGGGAGGGGTGGGGGACATGGGGCCTCCAGGGGCGGTGCGGTACGAGTGCGCTCCGCAGGGGCGCAGGAGATGTTCGGTCGGGGG
The DNA here is from genome assembly GCF_030010595.1 of Streptomyces sp. CC224B. NCBI lineage: Bacteria > Bacillati > Actinomycetota > Actinomycetes > Kitasatosporales > Streptomycetaceae > Streptomyces > Streptomyces sp. CC224B. The sequence continues at coordinate 5,377 of NZ_JASCXL010000104.1, forward strand.
GCGCGGGTCCGGTGCCCCGCTGCCGGGGCGGTGGCCGGCCGGCACTGTCTAGCATCGGATACGGGTCATCCCGGCGTCGAAGAGCGGCTCGTCGGCGACTGTCGCCGGGATCTTCTCGCCGAAGTACTCGATGTGCACACCGGTCCCGGCGGGCAGCGGCGGCAGCCAGGCGTAGGCGACGCAGCGGCCCAGGGTGTAGCCGTAGGAGGCGCTGGTGACGTACCCGGCCGGGGCTCCCGCGACGTACACCGGCTCCTTGCCGAGGACGACGGCGGCCGGGTCGTCGAGGAGGAGCGGGGTGAGCCTGCGGGTGAGCGGGCCGCGTTTCTGAAGGGCCGCGCGGCCGACGAAGTCGCCCTTGTCCTCGCGCACGGCGAAGCCGACGCCCGCCTCGTAGGGGTGGTGCTCGGTGGTCATGTCCTCGCCCCAGGCGCGGTAGCCCTTCTCCAGGCGCAGTCCGGCGAAGGCGGACCGGCCGGCCGCCACCGCGCCGAGTTCCTGTCCGGCCTCCCACAGCGTGTCCCACAGGCGCAGGCCCAGGTCGGCGCTGGTGTACAGCTCCCAGCCGAGCTCGCCGACGTAGCTGAGGCGCAGGGCGGTCACCGGGACGTGGCCGATGTGCGCGCGCCGCGCCCTGAAGTAGCCGAACGCCTCGTGCGAGAAGTCGTCGCGGGTCAGCGGCTGCACGAGGGCGCGGGCGAGCGGGCCCCAGACGCCGACGCAGCACGTCCCCTGGGTGATGTCCCTGATGTGCACGCCGTCGGGCGCGTGCCACCGTAGCCAGTGGAGATCGGCGGGGGAGTTGGCGCCGACCTGGAAGTGGTCGGGGGCGAGCCGTGCCACGGTCAGGTCGGAGCGGATGCCGCCCGCCTCGTCGAGAAGGAGGGTGTAGGTGATCGAACCAGGCTTCTTGCGGAGGTTGTTGGTGGTCATGCGCTGAAGGAAGTCCAAGGCGCCGCGGCCCGTGACCTCCAGGCGGCGCAGCGGCGTCATGTCGTACAGCGCCACGCGTTCGCGTGTCGCCTTCGCCTCGGCGGCGGCGATCGGCGACCAGTGCCGGGCGGACCAGGCGTCCCGCGCGGGAAGCTCCAGCGCCTCGGCGAGCGGCGCGTTCGCCTCGTACCAGTGCGGGCGTTCCCAGCCGCCGCCTTCCAGGAAGTGCGCGCCCAGCTCCACCTGGCGGGCGTGGAAGGGGCTGACCCGCAGCGGGCGCGGCTCAGCGACCGGTTGCAGGGGGTGGATCACGTCGTAGATCTCGACGAACTGCCGGGCACCGCGTTCCGCGACGTACGCGGGTGAGCGCTGCGCCGCCTCGAAGCGCGTCAGGTCGCAGTCGTGGACGTCGGTGGCGGGCCTGCCGTCGACCATCCACTCGGCGACCGCCTTGGCGACGCCCGCCGAGTGCGTGACCCACACGGCCTCGGCGAGCCAGAACCCGCGTAGTTCCGGGGCCTCGCCGAGCAGGGGCATGCCGTCCGGAGTGAAGGAGAAGACACCGTTGAACCCCTCGTCGACCGCCGACTCCTTGAGCGCGGGCAGGAGACCGCAGCCGTCCTGCCAGCTCGGCGCGAAGTCCTCCGCGGTGAAGGGGGACGCGGACGGCATGGCGGGTCCCGTGGGTGGCGCCGTCCCGGCGCGGTGGCCTGCGACGGCCTCGTCGTACGAGGGCACCGCGAACGGGTCGACGGGCAGCGGGCGGTGGGCGTACGAGCCGATGCCGATGCGGTCGGCGTGCTCGCGGAAGTACAGGTCCCGGTCCTGGTACCGGAGGATCGGCCGTGAGGCCTCCGGGAGCGGGCCGCCGTCGCAGGCGCCCGCGAGTTCGGGCAGCGGCCGCGTCGTGGCGTACTGGTGGGCGAGCGGCTGCAGCGGCACGTCGACACCGGCCATGCGCCCGATCACCGGTCCCCAGAAGCCCGCCGCCGACACCACGTGGTCGGCGGGGAAGGTGCCGCGATCGGTGACGACACCGGTGACCCGGCCGTCGGCACGCTCGACGCCGGTCACGGTGTGCCGGTCGAGGAAGCGGGCGCCGCGCCGCGTGGCCCGGTCGGTCTGTGCCCGGCAGGCGGGCACGGCGCGGGCGAGCCCGTCGTCGGGTGTGTGCAGTCCGCCGAGCACCTGGCCGGTGTCGAGCAGCGGCCACAGCTCCTTGCACCGTCCCGGTCCGACGAGCTCGGCGCGGATGCCCCAGGACGCGGCGAAGCCCGCCCTGCGGTGCAGCTCGGCCCAGCGCTCCGGCGTGGTGGCGAGCTCCAGGCCGCCCACGGGGAGGAAACAGGGGCGCCCGTCCACGGCCAGCGCGCCGAACTTCCGTACCGTGTACGCGGCGAACCGGCTCAGCGTCCTGGACGGGCTGGTCTGGAACACGAGCCCCGGCGCGTGCGAGGTGGAGCCGCCCGGCGCGGGCAGCGGTCCCTGCTCCAGGACGGTGACGTCGCTCCAGCCGCGCGCGGTCAACTCGTCGGCGAGGCAGCAACCGACGATCCCGGCACCGATGACGACGACACGGGGCCCGCGGGACCTGTGGCGGGCGCGGTGGCTGCTGAGGGGTGCGGCGGCCTCGGCTCCGTCCCTCCCGGCGGTCACAGGACCACCACCGACCGCAGCACCTTGCCGGTCCGCATCCGGTCGAACGCCTCCTCGACCTCGTCGAGCGCGATCCGCTCACTGACGAAGGCCCCGAGGTCGAGCCTGCGGCGTACGTACTCGTCGATGAGGACGGGGAAGTCCCGCGTGGGCAGGCAGTCCCCGTACCAGGAGGACTTGAGCGCGCCGCCGCGCGAGAACAGGTCGCTGAGCGGCAGCTCGACGGTCGCCGCCGGGTCGGGCACACCGACCTGGACGAGGGTGCCCGCGTGGTCGCGCATGTAGAAGGCCTGGCGGTACGTCTCCGGGGCACCGACCGCGTCGATCGCCACGTCGACGCCGAAGCCGCCGGTGAGCCCGCGCACCGCCGCGACCGGTTCTGTGCCGCGGGAGTTGACGGTGTCGGTCGCCCCGAACCGCGTGGCCCCGTCGAGCTTCGCGTCGTCGACGTCCACCGCGATCACGCGCCGGGCCCCGGCCAGCGTGGCCCCGGCGATCGCCGCGCAGCCCACGCCGCCACAGCCGATGACGGCGACGGTGTCCCCGCGCCGCACGCCTCCCGTGTGCACGGCGGCCCCGTACCCGGCCATCACGCCGCAGCCGACCAGTCCCGCGGCCTCCGGGCGCGCCGCGGGGTCGACCTTCACGGCCTGCCCCGCCGCGACCAGCGTCTTCTGCGTGAACGCGCCGATGCCCAGCGCGGCGGTCAGCGGGGTGCCGTCCAGGAGCGTCATGGGCCGGGTCGCGTTGCGGGAGTCGAAGCAGTACCAGGGGCGACCGCGCAGGCAGGAGCGGCACACTCCGCACGGGGCGCGCCAGGCAATGACCACGTAGTCGCCCGGGCGCAGCCCCGAAGTGCCCTCCCCGACCTCTTCGACCGTCCCCGCGGCCTCGTGCCCGAGCAGGAACGGGAAGCCGTCACCGATCGCCCCTTCCCGGTAGTGCAGATCCGTGTGGCAGACCCCGCAGGCCTGCACGGAGACGAGCACCTCTCCCGGTCCGGGATCCGGCACGACGATCGTCTGCACCTCGACGGGTTCGCCCTTCTTCGCGGCGACAACGCCACGGACCTCGTGCGGCACGGCCAGGCTCCTCTGCGGGACGTTGCGCGCCTCCGCGCAAACGTGGCTGTTGTTGCGTACTCCACGATCAGTTGCGCTATAAGAGACATCGTGCGAGCGCCGTCAAGGACCCGTCAAGGGGGCGTGGGAGCGTGGCCGCGGGGGCGTGACCTAGCGCGCGGCGGGCCGCGTGGTGACGTGCCCTGGGTGCGTGGGTGCGTGGGTGCCTGGGTGCCTGGGTGCCTGGGTGCCTGGGTGTCTGGTCCGAGGGGTGCTGGGGTGCTGGCTGGCTTGTTAAGCGCGCTTGTTGGGCGCGGTGCTCGTGGGCTTGGGGTGCCTGAGACGGACCTTGGCCCGAAGTCGCCGGGCGCGTAGGCATTGTGGCCGATGGTCGACCGCGCCCGCGCTCGCAGGCCACTCGCGGCGGAGACAGCGTCGGCGCGCTTGGATCAGAGACCGTAGCCCATGCGCCGAGACAGCTCCGCGGCCGCCGCGACCGTACGTTTGGCCAGCTCCGTGAGCCGGTCCTGCGTCAGCCGGTACACCGGCCCGGACGCGCTGAGCGCCCCGATCACCTTGCCGTCGTGCGCTCGCACCGGTGCGGCGACGGCTGCGAGCCCCACCTCCAACTCCTCCACGGCGGCGGCGAACCCCTGCTCGACGACGGTGTCCAGCTCACCGCGCAGCGCCGCCGTGCCGGTCACGGTGTGCTCGGTGAGGCGCGGCAGCGTACGGGCGATGAGACCTTCGCGCAGAGTCGTCGGCAGGTGGGCGAGCAGCACCTTGCCGCTGGAGGTGGCGTGCAGCGGGGTGCGCCGGCCGAGCCAGTTCTGCGCGGTCACGGACGCCGGCCCGCGCGCCTGCATGATGTTGACCGCGGCATCGTCGTCCAGGACCGCGATGTTGACCGTCTCGCCCAGCTCGTCCGCCAGCTCGCGGCAGACCGGCGCACCCTCCTGAGAGATGTCCATGCGCACGGCCGCGGCACCCGCGAGGCGCAGCACACCCGCGCCGAGGAAGTACTTGCCACGGTCCTTGGCCTGGCCGACCAGGCCCCGGTTCTCCAGGACGCCGAGCAGCCGAAACGCCGTCGACTTGTGCACCCCCAGCTCGTCGGCGATCTCGGTGACCCCCGCCTCGCCGTGCCGGGCGAGGATCTCGAGGACGCTCACGGCGCGGTCCACGGACTGCACCGAGCCCGTGGCCGCGCGGGGCTGCCGGTCGGACCTCTCCGGCCCGGACGGCCGCCGACGCGAACCTGCGGTGTCGTCATGGCTTTGCGGCGTGCGGGTCATGTCTCAACTCTCACCGTTCGGCGGCTGGTTGGCGCCGCGGCCCAGGGAAGCCCTTGACGCCGGGGGCGTCCCACCGGATTCTGTTGCGTATAGCACTCTGTGGTGCGTCATATGAAACCCATGATATTCGAAGAGCCCTTGGCTGAAACGGGGCGAGCACGGCCCGGCGCGCCGACGCCCGGGGCTCCGCACGATCCGCACGTTCCGCACCCGCGCGTCCTGCCTCAAACGAGCCGCACTTCGACCACCCGGACTTGCCTGTGCCACTCTCCCGGACCACAGCCGCGCCAGCCTCCCGCACCGGACCAGCTCGCTCGCTCGAAGGTTCGAGGCTCCCGGACAACTCACCTGGGCGCCTGACGAACCCGGTCTGCGGCGACCCGGCCAACGCCCGCGCACCACAGTCCGCCGGCCCACCGCAGTCCACCCGGGCACCGCAGTCCACCCGCCCACCAGCGCACCACCGAACCCGGCTTCACCACCAAGGTCCGGCCGAACGTCCTCGCGCCAACCCTGTGCCGCCCGCACACCCACCCCGACTCACCCCACCTGGCAGCCACGGATCGCTTCTTGAACCGGCCAGGCGCCTTGAGCCAGTAACCCCACCGAAGCCGCCCGATCGCACCGGCAGCTCGATCCGCGTCCCGGTGCCGGACGTCACCACTCGAACCGACAGGCCCAGCCTCACCAGATCGACCGATCCGCCCCATCCAAGAGCCCTCACCTCATCCCATCGAAAGCACCACCCCACCCTCCAGGAAGCCAACCTCACCCGAGCCCGAGAACGTGTCACTCACGGACCCGAAGAGCAGCCTCACCCGACACGGAGAACCTGCCGCACACCATCGAGAACTGAAGGGACACCATGCTCCCCGTCTGCCGCCTCGACGAGCTCCCTGCGGGCGAGTCCGTCCGCCTCGACACCACCCCGCCCATCGCGGTGTTCAACGCTGACGGCGAGCTGTACGCCGTCGATGACACCTGTAGCCACCAGGACGCCTCCCTCTCGGACGGCTGGCTGGAGGGCTGCCTGATCGAATGCCCGCTGCACGCGGCCACGTTCGACCTCAGGACGGGCGAGCCCACCTGCCTGCCCGCCCGCCGGCCCGTGCGCACCTACCGTGTGAGCGTGGTGGACGGCATGGTCCACGTCCACGTGACGGGCTCGCCCTCGGCCCCGGCCGAGACGGGCGCGTCGACGGGGGAGGGCTCCGCCGCATGAGGACAGCGACCTCTACCGGGTGACGACGGCCAACTCCACCGGCACGGAAGCACCGCGGAGGCAGCGCGAAGAGGCGCGAAGGCAAGGCCGTGCGTGGCGCTCGGCACAAGGCCGCTGCTGTCCAGGCTGTGCCCTCTGACCAGCGCCTCGGCGCTCGAGCGCAGCCCCGTTACAGGCCTGGCCTCGCGGCGCACCACCACAGCCTCAGGGATGCGACAGCCGCCCCGTCGCGCCCCGTCCCCGTATGTCCTCGCTCGCCCGGGCGGCAACCCGCGCCGCGCGGCGGGCCCGGCGTCGCTCGCGCCGGAGCTGGCGGGCCGTGCTGCTCGGGGCCGAGACGACGCCGTTGCGCTGGCTCCACACCTGGCGGGTGACCCAGACGTCGAGCACGCCCCAGGTAGCCGCCACCGTGCTGGCCACGCTGCTGAGTACCATCGGGAAGGCCAGCCAGGACTCCGCCAGCGCGCAGAAGAACGCCGTCATCGCCTGGACGAGCGTCACCGCCACGATGAGCATGGCCCTGACGGCAGCCCTGCGTACCGGGTCCGGCATGCGGGGGTGGGCCGCTGGTTCCTCCACCCATAGTTGCCGCCGCTGCGCGTACTCGCCGGGTGATCCCCTGTACGAGCCGGGCTCCTGACCGCGTCCCCGTTTCCCGGGGGCCCTCTCGCGGGACTCGGTGCCGACCCCGTGCCCGGCCCCGACGCCAAACCGGTCCGCCAACTGTCCGCCCCCGTCCATTACTTCACTGCTCTGGCGCGCCTTCGCCGTCCGGACGCGCTCCGTCGTTTCCATCAACCCGTCACTCCCCCCGGAGCCTTACGCCGTGCCATGCCCCCACGCATGGAGGCGTCGTCAGCCCTCCACGTACACGATCCTTTAGGCGGTCCTGCAGACGGTCCTTGCGTATGTGTATGCGCCCCTCGGAGGCCGCTCCCACACGCGATCCGTGCGTTCCATACGCCCCGGCGACACGCGTGTCTATCAAGCGCACCCCGTGCCCGCCACCCTCGCCCGTCGTTCTCACGCGCAGCCCGCGCAGCCCGCGCAGCCCGCGCAGCCCGCGCAGCCCGCGCAGCCCGCGCAGCCCGCGCAGCCCGCGCACACCCTCGTCGCGCCCAGCCCTCACGCCCACCCCATGCCCACCGCCCGGAGGCCTCGCTCTCCAGCGCGCCCCAAGTGCGCCGCCAGCACGCGCAGTTCCCGTACGCGGTCGTCGTTCGTATGCCATGTGGAGCCTCACAGCCACCGAGAGCCTCATGCTCATGCCCGACCCTCCACTGCCTGCCCGTTTTACGCCGCTTTACGCGAAGCGCCGTACCGTTCCTCATCGTTCGCCCTCGCGGCACCGCGCCCGCCGGGACCCCTCCGCCCGTTCGAGCCCGTGCTCACCTTCCGTACTGATCGACGAACGGGCCAGGTCGAAGATTCCCGCTCCTCCCGCTCGGGCCGAGATGTCACCCGCACGAGTGATCGAGTCCCCTCGGCGCACACTTCAGGCCAACTGGCCCCGCAGGCACGGGACGTGGCGGCACGCATCCTCCGCCGCAGGCGGGAGGCAATCTCCCGCAATGGGCGGACAACTGCCCACGTCCGTTTCGCGTCACGGCTGAAAAGCGTCCGGACGTGTCTTCGAGTTGCTCGTGCGTCAGTAGTAGGCTCGCGCCGTTTGTTGACGCACATGCGTGCCCCTGGGCCATTCGCGCGGCCGTTCGGGGCCCGAGCTGGGGGAGGCCATGCGCTTTCGCGGGAAGTCGATCCGCAGGAAGATCGTGGCGTTGTTGCTCGTGCCGCTCGTCTCCCTCACGGCGATCTGGGGATTCGCCACGTTCGTGACCGGGCGTGAGGCCAACAAGCTCATCGACACCGCGTACATCATCGACGACTTGGCCAAACCCATTCAGGACACGGTCCAAGTCATCCAGGAGGAGCGGCGCCAGACGCTCGTCCACCTCGCCGACCCCCGCGCGTCGGACGCGCACGCCGCGCTGCGCAGCAGCCGCGACGCCACCGACGAACTCGTCGCGAAGGTCAGGTCGGCGGCGAAGGACTCCGACTCCCGCGAAGTCCTCGACGGCCACTCCGAGGAACGCCTGGCCGCCGTCCTCGACGCCTTCGACGGCCTCGCCGCCCTGCGCCGTACCGTCGAGGAAGGCACGATCAGCCGCGAGAAGGCGCTGAAGATGTACACGCGCCTGACCGACCCCTGCTACGGCTTCCTGACGACGCTCAACGCCCTGGACGACGTGAGCATCACCGCGCAGAGCCGCGCGCTCGTCGGCGTCGACCAGGCGCGCGAACTCCTCTCGCGGGAAGACGCGCTGGTCGCCTCCGCCCTGGTCACGGGCACCCTCACGAAGGCCGAGGTCCGCCAGGTCACCGACCTGATGGCCCAGCGCTCCCTGCTCCTGGACACCAGCCTCGCCCAGCTCCCCGACGGCGAGCGCGCCCGCTACGAGCGCTACTGGAACGGAGCCGAGACCGCTCGGCTGCGCGACGCCGAGAAGGCCCTCGCCGACTCCGGGCCCGGCACCCCGCGCGGGGTGACCTCCTCCCGCTGGAACCAGGAGGCGGAGAAGGTCCTCCTGGGGCTCGCCGAGCGCAACGACGCGGCCATCGACCGCCTGCGCGACCGGGCGCGCCCCGAGGCGGTCAGCGTGATCGTGCAGTTGGCCATCGCCGGTGTGGTGGGCCTGCTCGCCGTGGTCACCTCCATCGTGCTGTCCGTGCGCATCGGCCGCGGCCTCATCCGTGACCTGCGCCGACTGCGCCTTGAGGCCCACGAGGCGTCCGGTGTGCGGCTGCCCGGCCTGCTCCGCCGCCTCGCGGCGGGCGAACAGGTCGACGTGGAGACCGAGGCGCCGCGCCTGAGCTACGAGAAGGACGAGATCGGCCAGGTCGGCCAGGCACTCAACACCCTCCAGCGCGCCGCCGTCGAGGCCACGGTGAAACAGGCCGACCTGCGGCGCGGCGTCTCCGAGGTGTTCGTCAACCTCGCCCGCCGCAGCCAGGTCCTGCTGCACAAGCAGCTCACGCTCCTCGACACCATGGAACGCAGGACCGAGGACACCGACGAACTGGCCGACCTGTTCCGCCTCGACCACCTGACCACCCGCATGCGACGGCACGCCGAAGGCCTCGTGATCCTCTCCGGCGCCGCCCCCTCCCGGCAGTGGCGCAAGCCCGTCCAGCTCATGGACGTCGTCCGCGCGGCCGTCGCCGAGGTGGAGGACTACGAACGCATAGAGGTACGCCGCCTGCCCCGCATCGCCGTCACCGGGCCCGCCGTCGCCGACCTCACCCACCTGCTGGCCGAACTCCTGGAGAACGCCACGGTGTTCTCGCCGCCGCACACCGCGGTGCAGGTCCTCGGGGAGCACGTCGCCAACGGCTTCACCCTGGAGATCCACGACAGGGGCCTCGGCATGGCCCCCGACGCGCTCCTCGACGCCAACCTCCGCCTCGCCGAGACCCCCGAGTTCGAACTGTCCGACACCGACCGGCTCGGCCTGTTCGTCGTCAGCCGCCTGGCCCAGCGCCAGCGCGTCCGTGTCTCACTGCAGCCCTCCCCGTACGGCGGTACGACGGCCGTCGTCTTCATCCCGGACTCCCTGCTCACGGACGACTTCTCCGACACCGGGGGCGCGGGCTTCCGCCTCGACCGGGCGCAGCCCGCGCGGCCCGTGACCGGTGGCTCCCGGAGCGACCGTACGTCGGCCCTCGCGCAGGTCCCCGTCGAACTCCCCGGCCTGCCCGCCTCCGTCCTGGACGGCCCCGTCGAACTGGAGGCGCCTGTCGGCATGGCGGGCCTCGACGGCTACCCGAGCACCCTGGACGAACTCGACGACCTGGAGGACCCCGACAGCGAGCGCGGTGGACTGTTCCGGCCCCGCCGCCGCGCCACCGCGGTCCCGGGGGAACAGCACCAGCAGGCGCGCGACGAGCGTCAGCCGGCGCGCGGAGCACCCGCCCGCGCCGCCGACCCCGTACCCCACGCCCTCTCCGGCTCCGCCGACGAGCTGCCCGGCCGGGACGTCCCTCTGGACGACGACCGCACCCCCAGGGACCCCGTGCCGCTGCCACGCCGCCGCACACCGAAACTGGTCTCCTCGCACGGTCGCCGCGTGGACCCCTCGTCCGCCCGTGCCAGGGACGTCCGCGACACCACGGGCACCGGCACCCCCGAGGACGACGGACGGGCCCGCCAGCAGGTCGGGGGCTTCGGCGCCCCCGAAGAGGACATCAGCGGCCGCCGCGACACCCTGGGCGGCCGCCCAGGGCGCGCCCCGGCCTGGGACACCCGGCCCGCGGGCCTCACCCCCCGGGACACCCGCCCCGACGGGCCCCCTGCCCGCGACACCGACTCCGGACGCGCGGGACTCGACCTGCCACGCCGACCGCGCCTCGACGGCCGCACCGACCAGAGCGACCCCCGGCCGCAGCCGCTCCTGCCCCGGCGCCGCCCGGTCGCGGACAGCCCCAGGGGCACCGCCCGCACGGAGACGGCGCCCGGTGCGGACCGGGCGCCGAGGACGGACAGGGAAACCATGGACCGGGCCGCAAGCAGCACCGGGACAGCACCCCAGGAGCCCGACACGACCACCCTGGGCGGGCTGCCGCGCCGGGTCCGGCAGGCGAACCTCGCCCCGCAGCTCAAGGACGGCCCCGACCGCCGTACGGAACGCGACCCCGCCCCGGCCGCCGTCGACAGGCCGGAGGAGCGCGACGCCGACGAGGTACGCAGCCGGATGGCCGCGCTCCAGCGTGGCTGGCAGCGCGGTCGCGAAGAGAACGCCGCGGGCGACAGCGCCCCTGACGGCACAGCACCAGGAACGACATCTGAGGGGGACGGTCGATGACCGCACCGAAGGCTGACGCACGCACCACCGCGACCGGGGGATCGGGAGAGCTGAACTGGCTGCTCGACGAACTGGTGGAGCGTGTCGCCAGCATCCGCAAAGCGCTCGTGCTCTCCGGCGACGGCCTGCCGACGGGTGTGTCGAAGAACCTCACCCGGGAGGACAGCGAACACCTCGCCGCCGTGGCCTCCGGCTTCCACAGCCTCGCCAAGGGCGTCGGGCGCCACTTCGACGCCGGCAAGGTCAGGCAGACCGTCGTCGAACTGGACGACGCGTTCCTCTTCGTCACGGCCGCGGGTGACGGCAGCTGTCTCGCCGTCCTCGCGGACGCGGACTCCGACGTCGGCCTGGTGGCGTACGAGATGACGCTGCTGGTCAAGAGGGTGGGTGTGCACCTGGGTACGGCGCCGCGCACCGACCTGCCCACGGGAGGGTAGTGGGAGGGCATGAGCGACGACGGTCACGCCCATTCCTCGACACCTCGCTGGTTCGACGACGACGCCGGTCCGGTGGTGCGCCCGTACGCCATGACGCGCGGACGCACCACCAGCCCGGCCCAGCACCGCCTCGACCTGATCGCGGTCGTGGTCGCGGAGTCCCGCGCCGATGACACGGAGGCCGACCAGACGCTGTCACCGGAGCACGTGGACATCGTCGACCTGTGCCGCGACAGTCCGCAGTCCGTAGCGGAACTCGCCGCGGAACTCGACCTTCCGATCGGCGTGGTCCGCGTCCTGATCGGTGACCTCGTGGACGACCGGCTGGTGCACGTGACCCGTCCGGTGCCCCCCGCCGAGCTGCCGGACGAAAGCATCCTGCGCGACGTGATCGACGGCCTCCGGGCGCTCTGACCGGCGCGGGAGCGGGTATGGAGACGTGACTGGCCGGCCGCTCCGCCCCGACGGGGGCGTGGAGAACACCCAGGCCGCCACCGGTGCCCCGTACGCGGCGCCCGGACCGAGGGGACCCGGGCGGCGCGGGTCGCCGCCCGGCACGGTCGGCACACGCGTGACATGTGACGCGCTCCGTCCCAACTGACGCACCCGAGACCCCGATGACTGATGCAGGAGAAGAGAGCGATGATCTTCAAGCGTTCCCCACGCGGAACGGCCCCCGTCGAGCCGGTCACGCTGAAGATCCTGGTGGCGGGCGGCTTCGGAGTGGGCAAGACGACCCTCGTCGGCGCGGTCAGTGAGATCAAACCCCTGCGCACGGAGGAGACCCTCAGCGAGGCGGGCCGCCCGGTCGACGACCTGAACGGCGTCCCCGGCAAACACACCACCACCGTGGCCATGGACTTCGGCCGCATCACGCTGCGCGAGGACCTCGTCCTGTACCTCTTCGGCACCCCCGGGCAGGACCGCTTCTGGTTCCTGTGGGACGAGCTGGCGACCGGCGCGCTCGGCGCCGTGGTGCTCGCCGACACCCGGCGCCTGGAGGACTGCTTCGCGGCCGTCGACTACTTCGAACGCCGTTCCATCCCCTTCGTGGTCGGCGTCAACTGCTTCGAGGGCGCGACCCGTTACCCGGCCGAAGAGGTGCGCCAGGCACTCGACCTGGACCCGGGCACCCCGGTGGTGCTGTGCGACGCGCGAGAGAAGGAGTCCGTCAAGGAGGTCCTCATCGACGTGGTCGAGCACGCCATGGCGGTCGGTGCCGTGGCCCGCGAGCCGGTCACCACCTGAGTCCCTCCCCGCACACCCCGGGGTGCGGGGACGGCCCGTACCCCCGCCGACCGGGGTACGAGCCGCCGTCCACCACGCGCGCGTACGGCAGTCCACCCACCACGCGCGCGTACGGGGCGACCGTCTGCCACGCGCGCGTACGGCACGTCCACGAGCCAGGCACGCGTACCGGACGAGCCACCCGCGCGTACGCGACGTCGCCCTCCACGCGCGCGTGCCCGCCGACGCGCACGCCCGGCGCCCAGCGGCGCCAAGCCCGCCCGGACCCTAGCCCCCCTGCTCCTCCGCGCCCTCCTCGTGCCAGCCGAAGCTGCGCTCCACCGCCTTGCGCCAGTTGCGGTACTCCCGGTCGCGCTCCTGCGCGCCCATCCGGGGGGTCCACTCCGCGTCGCGCTGCCAGTGGGTCTTCAGCTCGTCCAGGTCGTGCCACACGCCCGTCGCGAGCCCCGCGGCGTACGCGGCGCCCAGGCACGTCGTCTCGGCGACCCTGGGCCGGATCACGGGCACGTCGAGGACGTCCGCCTGGTGCTGCATCAGCAGGTGGTTCTTGGTCATGCCGCCGTCCACCTTCAGGGTGGTGATGCGCACACCGGAGTCCTGGTACATCGCGTCGACGACTTCGCGGGTCTGCCAACTGGTCGCCTCCAGGACGGCGCGGGCCAGGTGCGCCTTGGTCACGTACCGGGTCAGGCCCGTGACGACGCCGCGCGCGTCGGAGCGCCAGTACGGGGCGTACAGGCCGGAGAACGCGGGCACGATGTAGGCGCCGCCGTTGTCGTCCACGCTCGCCGCGAGCGGCTCGATCTCGTCGGCCGTGCGGATGATGCCGAGCTGGTCGCGGAACCACTGCACGAGCGCGCCGGTGACCGCGATGGACCCCTCCAGGCAGTAGACGGGCGCCTCGCCGCCGATCTTGTAGCCCACCGTCGTGAGCAGCCCGTTCTTGGAGGGCACCGGCCTGTTGCCGGTGTTCAGGAGCAGGAAGCTGCCCGTGCCGTACGTGTTCTTGGCCGTGCCGGTGTCGTAGCAGGCCTGCCCGAAGACAGCCGCCTGCTGGTCGCCGAGGGCGGAGGCGACCGGCACCCCGGCGAGCTGCCCCACGGCCGTCCCGTAGACCTCGGCCGACGACCTGATCTCCGGCAGGACCGCCTCGGGCACGTTCATCGCCGCCAGGATCGACACGTCCCACTGGAGGGTGTCCAGGTTCATCAGCATCGTGCGTCCCGCGTTGGTGACGTCCGTGACGTGGACGCCGCCGTCGGTGCCGCCGGTGAGGTTCCAGATCAGCCAGGAGTCGATGGTGCCGAACGCGATGTCGCCGCGCTCGGCGCGCACCCGCAGCCCCGGCACGTTGTCGAGCAGCCAGGCGGCCTTGGGCCCGGAGAAGTAACTGGCCAAGGGCAGCCCGGTCCGCTCGCGGAAGCGGTCCTGGCCGTCCGTGCCGCCCAGGTCGGCACAGAGCGCGGAGGTACGCGTGTCCTGCCAGACGACGGCGTTGTGCACCGGCTTGCCCGTCGAGCGGTCCCACAGGACCGTGGTCTCCCGCTGGTTGGTGATGCCGAGGGCGCTGAGCTGGTCGGCGCGCAGTCCGGCCTTGGCGAGCGCCCCCGCCACCACGGCCTGCACCTTGGACCAGATCTCGGTGGCGTCGTGCTCCACCCAGCCGGGCTTGGGGAAGATCTGGCGGTGCTCGCGCTGGTCCACGGCGACGATCGCACCGTCCTGGTTGAAGACGATGCAGCGGCTGGACGTGGTGCCCTGGTCGATCGCGGCGACGAATTTCTCGGAGCTGTCCGTCATGGCTCCTCCTTGTCGGAAGGCTGCTCGGGGCGTCGGAGGCTGCCCGCCGGCCGGGAGACCGCCCGGGCGGCCGCTCAGAAGGCTGCGTTGTAGAGAAGGCCCGCCAGGGCCCCGCCGATCAGGGGACCGGCCACCGGCACCCAGGCGTACCCCCAGTCCGACGTGCCCTTGTTCGGGATGGGCAGGAACTGGTGGACGAGGCGCGGGCCCAGGTCGCGCGCCGGGTTGATGGCGTAGCCGGTGGGCCCGCCGAGCGAGAGGCCGATGCCGACGACCAGGAAGGCGACGAGCAGCGTCTGCGTGCCGGACTCGCCGAGCCCTTCGGTGAGCCCGAAGGCGAGGACCGGAAGGACCAGGGCGACGGTCCCGATGACCTCGGTGACGAGGTTGGCGACCGGGTTCCGGATCTCCGGGATGGTGGAGAAGATGCCCAGCGTCGGCATGGCCCCCTGACCCAGCAGCCGGTTCCCCTTGCCGCCTCCCGGCACGTTGGCGTGGAACTGCGCGAAGTACGCGAGGTAGGCCAGCACGGCCCCCACGACCGCCCCGACCACCTGCCCCGCCACGTAGACCCAGACCTTGTCCCACTTCCCGGTGTCGATGGCGATGCCGAGCGTCACGGCGGGGTTGAGGTGGCCGCCGGACAGCGGAGCGGCGGTGTACGCGCCCGCCATCACACCGAAGCCCCACCCGAAGGCGATCACGATCCACCCCGCCGACTTGGCCTTCGAGTAGTTGAGGGTGACGGCGGCGCACACACCGGCGCCGAAGAGGATCAGGATGGCGGTGCCGATGATCTCACCGACGAAGATGTCCCCGTTCGCGTACATGGCGGCTCCTAGGCCCTCGCCCGGGGCGACGGCCCCGGTCCCGTGCAGGGTGCGTTTCCCACGACTACAGCCCGGTCACGGACGGCGGCGTCCGCCCTGGGCAGGAGCTCCCGCGCCCCGATCGGCCCCGGTGGCGAGCGTGCCGTCACAGTCGCATCGCCCGTGGGGGGACAACCCGCTGAACAGGCCCTTCGGTGACGAGCCTGGGAGCGCACGGGCCCTGAGCGGCGTGGAGCCGGGGAACGGCGATGCCGACTGACACCGGGAAGTGTTCACCGGCCGTGATGGAGCGTCAAGACGCTGACATCAACGGTCGACCGGCACGGACATCACCGGTTGACCGGCACTCTCCCTTCCGTCCCCGCGGACTCGTCGGCCCCACGACGGGACACGACGCGCGCGTGTCCGCTGCTCACAGGACGAGGTGACACGCGCCCGCCCCGCGGCGCGAGCGCCGGCTCCATGGTGGCGGGCCACCGTCTCCACACCGGCGCCCTCGCACGGTGGTGTCACCCTCCACCACCCGTGGCACATCAGCCCCGCAGCCGGCGCGGACACCACCCGTCCCAGTGCCCCAGCACCGTCCCGCTCACCGCACCGCGATCACCGATGAACCGTGCCCGAACAGACCTTGGTTCGCGGTGATGCCCACCCGGGCTCCCGCCACCTGACGGCCTCCGGCCATGCCTCTGAGCTGCCAGGTCAGCTCGCAGACCTGGGCGATCGCCTGCGCCGGCACGGCCTCGCCGAAGGAGGCGAGACCGCCACTGGTGTTCACCGGTATGCGGCCGCCCGGGGCGGTCGTGCCCTCCCGTATCAGCTTCGCGCCCTCTCCCTCGCCGCACAGGCCCAGGTCCTCGTACCACTGGAGCTCCAGAGCGGTCGACATGTCGTACACCTCGGCCAGGGAGAGGTCGTCGGGGCCGACGCCCGCTTCCTCGTACGCGGCGTGCGCGATGGACGCGCGGAACGTCCGCCCGGGCGGCGGCACGGCCGCGGCCGAGTCGGTGGCGATGTCCGGGAGGTCCAGGACGGTGTTCGGGTACGTCGGCGTGACCGTCGACACCGCGCGGATGCGCACCGGGTCGGGCACCCCGTGCCGCCGGGCGTACTCCAGGGTGGACAGCACGAGCGCCGCGGCCCCGTCGGACGTCGCGCAGATGTCGAGCAGCCGCAGGGGATCGGCGACGACGGGCGACGCCGCCACGTCCTCACCGGTGACGGGCTTGCGGTAGCGCGCGTACGGATTCCGCGCGCCCAGGGCCGCGTTCTTCACCTTGACCCGCGCGAAGTCCTCCAGGGTGTCTCCGTGCACCGCCATGCGGCGCCGGGCGTACAGCGCGAAGTACGCCGGGTTCGTCGCCCCCAGGACCCGGAAGCGCAGCCAGTCCGGGTCGTCGGGCCGGTCGCCGCCCGGGGGCCGGAAGAACCCCTTGGGGGCCGCGTCGGCGCCGACCACGAGCACGACGTCGGACAGCCCGGCGAGCAACTGCGCGCGAGCCGTGGCGATGGCCTGGGCACCCGAGGCGCACGCCGCGTACACGCTCGCCACGCGCGCGCCCTGCCAGCCGAGGGCCTTGGCGAACGTCGCTCCCGCCACGTACCCCGGATAGCCGCCGCGCACCGTGTCCGCGCCGACCACCGAATCCACGTCCCGCCAGCCCACCCCCGCGTCCGCGAGGGCCGCACGGGCCGCCACCGTGCCGTACGCGACGAAGCCGCGCCCCCACTTGCCCCAGGGGTGCATGCCCGCGCCGAGCACCACCACCTCGTCCGTCACGCCCTCACCCCCACGGGACGCCAGTACCACGTCGTCCAGGTCGTCTCCGCGTCCTCGTGCAGCACGCCGGACACCGCCTCGACCTCCATGCCGACCTCCAGGTCGGCCACGGTCACGCCCGGAGCACCCTGCCCCAGCACCACCATCCGCTCGGCCTCGAGCTCCACAGCGATCAACGCGTAAGGACGCCAGGGAAGTTCCGGGTCGGAGACGTAGGGCGCGGGCGGGCGGTACCGCCCGTCGGTGTACGACCACACCCGACCTCGCCGTGAGAGCGCGACCTCGGCCAGCTCGCCGTCTCCGCACCCCGGATTGCGGCAGAAGTCGTCCTCACGGGGGAAGAAGACGGCGCCGCACCGGGAACACCGCGTCCCCAGGAGCCGGAAGGCGTCCCCCTCCCCGGCGAACCACCGCGCCACTACAGGCGCCCTCTCGCGAGCCACACTGCCTCCCGGGCGACAGACCTGACGATGCGTCAGAAGTGTGTCACGGAGGAGCGCACCGCGTCAGTGGGGCAGCGAACGACGCGACACAGGGAAGTCGAAGTACGTCTCCGGGAACATCTCCGGCTTGTACGTGAAGTGCCACCACTCCTCGGGCAGGTTGACGAAGCCGGTCTTGGCCAGTGTGTTCCGCAGCAGATCCCGGTGGGCGCGCTGCTTGCCGGTGACCCGTGGATCGTCCGTGTGGGACAGCGTGTCGAAGCAGTCGTACCCGGTGCCCATGTCCACGGAGTTGTCCGGGAACCGCTCGCCCTGGGGCGCGTAGCAGGGCTTCAGCGGCTCCCCGGGGACGTAGGGCCGGGTCGGCCACGCGGGCAGCCGCACGACCGTCAGGTCGACCGTGGAGCCCCGGCTGTGCCCGGACTTCTTCGCGATGTAGCCGTCCTCGAAGAGCCGCGACTTGTCGACCCGGGGGTAGAACTCCCCCTTCATCCGCTCGTCCCCCAGGTCCTCCGCCCAGCGCACGAAGTGGTCGACGGCCCGCTGCGGCCGGTAGCAGTCGTACACCTTGAGGGAGTAGCCCTTCCGCAGCAGCACGCGCTGCGCCTTGTGCAGGGCCTTGGCCGCCGGCTCGGTCAGGATGCACAACGGCTGCCGGTAGCCGTCGATCCGCTCACCCACGAAGTTGTGCGGCGTGACGTACCGCATCTCCTGGAGGATCGTCGGGTCGACGTCCCGCAAGGCCACGAACCCCTGCGGGGCGTGCGGTTCGGGCCGCGCCTCGGCGGGCGCGGGCACGGTGGCTACGGCGAACAGGGCGGTCACGGCGACGGTGAGTCCTCGCAGGGCGGTCGCGAAAGCTGTCATATCCATGCGTCTACCAGCAACGCGGTACTCCACGGAAGACCGCCGCCACAGGATCGGCTACAGTCCGCCGCGTGTCCCCATCGCAGCACACCACCGACTCCGCGCCGGACTCCCACTGCTCGAGCTGCGGCGCGCACTACGGAGACCACGTCACGGGCTGGCCCCGCACCTGCGCCCGCTGCGGCACGGTGGTCTACCGCAACCCCCTGCCCGTGGCCATCGCCCTGCAACCGGTGTACGACACGAAGGGCACCTCCCTGGTCGTCGTGACCCGGTCCATCGCCCCCGCGCGCGGGGGCACGGCACTGCCCGGGGGCTACGTCGACCACAGGGAGGACTGGCGCCACGCGGTCGTCCGCGAACTCAAGGAAGAGACCGGCATCAGCGCGGCCAGCCGTGACGTCCGCATCGTGGAGGCCCTCAGCTCGCCCGACGGCCACCTGCTCCTGTTCGGCCTGCTCCCGGAGCGCCCCGCGGGCGATCTGCCGCAGTCCACTCCCACGGACGAGACCGAGGGCTGGGAACTGCTGTACCGCCCCGCCGAACTCGCCTTCCCGCTGCACACCTCCGTGGTGCGGGCCTGGTTCGAAGGCCGTTACATCTGAGCCAGGAGAGGCCGTAGGCCCGAGCCCCGGAGGGCCAGCGCACCCGTCCCCCGAGGGGCGCGGCAGCCCCTCTACGGGCCCTGCACCGTCCCGCGTACCCGCACGGGATGCTCCACGGCGCTCCGGCCCCCCTCGCCCTCCCGCTCGACCAGCAGCTCCTCCCCGCACCAGCGCACGCCGTAGCGCCGCAGCTCCGGCTCCTCCCAGCCGTCACCGGCCTCGGCGATCACCAGACCGCCGCCGGTACGGCCCTTCGCGGGCGCCCAGACGTCCAGGGCGAGCCGTCCGTCCTCGCCGCGCACGGGCAGCACGGCACCGGCCCGGGCGAGCACCGGTATGCGGGACAGGGGTGCCTCCAGAAGCACCTCGGCGGCCCCTTCGTAGACCGTGCCGGACGCCGTGTCGTACCACTGCCCCGGGGGGAGCCGGACCGCCCTTTGCATGGCCCCTTCCGACAGGACCGGCGCCACCAGCAGGCAGTCACCGAGCAGGAACGCGTCCTCACAGTCCCTGAGCGCCCTGTCCTCGGGACAGCTCCACCACAGGGGACGCACATACGGCGCCCCCGTACGCCGCGCCAGATGCGCCAGCGTCACGAAGTACGGCAGGAGCCTGCGGCGCTCGTCGAGCACCACGCGCGCGTGCTCCAGGACCTCGGGCCCGAACTCCCAGGGCTCACGACGGCCCGCACGGAGAGCCGCGTGCGTACGGAACAGCGGCAGGTAGGCCCCGAGCTGGAACCACCGCAGATAGAGCTCCGGGGACGGATGGCCGCCGAAGCCACCCACATCGGGACCCGAATAGGGCACCCCGCACAGACCGAGCCCCAGCACCAGGGACAGCGAGGCCCGCAACCCCGCCCAACTGGAGGCCACGTCGCCCGACCACGTCCCCCCGTAGCGCTGCATTCCCGCCCACCCGGAGCGCGAGAACAAGAACGGCCGCTCCGAGGGCCGCAGTTCGCGCATGGCCTCGTACCCCGCACGCGCCATGCCCAGGGCGTAGACGTTGTGCGCCTCCTGGTGGTCACCACCACGCCCCTCCAGGGCGTGCCGGGCCGAACGGGGCAGCGTCGTCTCCCCGAAGGCCGCGAATGACACCGGCTCGTTCATGTCGTGCCAGAAGCCCGAGAACCCCTGGGCCAGCCGCTCGTCGTACAGACCGCCCCACCACTTGCGCACCCGCCCCGCCGTGAAGTCCGGGAACACCGCCTCCCCGGGCCACACGAGCCCCCGCACGACCCGGCCCGCCGCGTCCCGCACGAACGCGTCCGCGGCCGCCCCGCTGTCGTACACAGGGTTGCCCGGTGCCGCCTTCACAGCCGGGTCCACGATCGACACCAGCCGTATCCCGTCCTGGCGCAGCTCCCCGGCCAGCTTCGGCAGCGCCGGGAAGCGCTCCTTGTCGACCGTGAACACCTGGTGCGCGTCGAAGTGGTCGATGTCCAGGTGGACGGCGTCCAGAGCCAGTCCGCGCTCCCGGTAGCCCGCGACGATCCGCCGCACCTCACGCTCGCTCCCGAACCCCCACCGCGCGTGGTGATAACCCAGGGCCCACGTGGGCGGCACCGCGGGCGCACCGGTCAGCGCCGCCCAGGAGTGCAGCACACGCGCGGGAGTGCCCACCATCACCCAGCACCGCAGCGGCCCCCCATCCATCCGCACCTCGCACGACCCCATCCTGTCGTGACCGGAACCGGCGCCCTCCCGGCCCTCCCGCAGCGTCACCGAGCCGTCCCAGGTGTTGTCGTGGAACACCAGGTGCGTCCCCACGTCGGCGACCACGAGCTGGACCGGCATCGTGATGTACAGCGGGTCGTCCCCCGGCTCGAACGAACCGCCCGGATCGGTGTTCCACAAGCGGTACGTCCCATTCCGGAGCCGGGGCCCGGCAGCCCGCCCCCCGAGCCCGAAGAACCGCGCGTCCGCCGCCACCTCGGACCGCTGCGCCCACCGCGCCGTACCGCCGCCCACCGGCTCCCACCAGCGCGGCGGCAGCTCCCGCCGCAGCACCACGCCCCCCGGCGTCCGCAGCTCCAGCGCCCCGTGGCGCGAGACGACCACCGTCGCCCGCTCCGCCACCACGCGCCAGCCGCCCTCCTTGTCGGGCTCCAGGACCGCCCTGGGGTCCGCCTCGGGGCTGCCGCCCACCAGCGCGTACGACGGAGTCGGCTCGGCCCCGTCCCAGCTCCAGAACACGGCCCCGCCCACCGTCACCCGCACCCGCAGCTCGGACCGCGCGAACCGCACCACCCCACCGCCCGGGCCCGGCTCGACCATCGTCACAGGGCCGGGCGTCCGTGCCCGCTCGGCCCCCCGAGGAACCAGTCCGACCGCGTCGGCCCGCCGCCGGCGCCATGCGGAACGCACCTTGCGCACCCTTTGGGCCGTATCGGACAAGTCGACCACCTTCATCGAACGCACCAGGTCACGACCCTTCATGCTGCTCACCCTGCCACCGAAAACGGAGTGGGTCCGCCGCGTTCAACTGCCGTTCACCAAAGGTCCCCGTCGGCCGTCGCCCAGCAGCTCCGGAGCGGCACACCCTGGTGCGCAAGTCGATCACGTGGCATCGTCCTGTCAGCCGTGCCGCGCGCCACCGAGCGTGCGCACGCCACTCGCCCACGACGCGTAGAGCCCAGGAGCAGCCGCATGTCCACAGCGAACCCCTCACCGCTCTGGCAGCCGGACCAGGAGCGGGTCGCCGGCGCCCAGATCACGCGCTTCCAGGCCTGGGCGGCCCAGCACCACGGAGCCCCCGCCGACGGCGGCTACGCGGCCCTCCACCGCTGGTCCGTGGACGAGCTCGACGCCTTCTGGAAAGCCGTCACCGAGTGGTTCGACGTGCGCTTCAGCACGCCCTACACGCGCGTGCTCGGCGACCGCTCCATGCCCGGTGCCCAGTGGTTCCCCGGCGCCACCCTCAACTACGCCGAGCACGCCCTGCGCGCCGGCGAGGATCCCGCGCGCGCGGACACCCCGGCTCTCCTCCACGTCGACGAGACCCACGAGCCCACCACCGTCACCTGGTCCGAGCTGCGCCGCCAGGTCGGCTCCCTGGCCGCCGAACTGCGCACCCTGGGCGTACGCCCGGGAGACCGCGTCAGCGGCTACCTGCCCAACATCCCGCAGGCCGTCGTCGCCCTCCTCGCCACGGCCGCCGTCGGCGCCGTCTGGACCTCCTGCGCGCCCGACTTCGGCGCCCGCAGCGTCCTCGACCGCTTCCAGCAGGTCGAACCCGTCGTCCTGTTCACCGTCGACGGCTACCGCTACGGCGGCAAGGAGCACGACCGCCGCGACACCGTCACCGAGCTGCGCGGGGAACTGCCGACCCTGCGCGCGGTCGTCCACATCCCGCTGCTCGGCAGCGAGGCCCCCGAAGGCGCCCTGGAATGGTCCGCGCTCACCGCGGGAGACGCGGCACCCGTCTTCGAGCCCGTGCCCTTCGACCACCCCCTCTGGGTGCTCTACTCGTCCGGGACCACAGGCCTGCCCAAGGCCATCGTCCAGTCCCAGGGCGGCATCCTCGTCGAGCACCTCAAGCAGATCGGCCTGCACTGCGACCTCGGCCCCGAGGACCGTTTCTTCTGGTACACCTCGACCGGCTGGATGATGTGGAACTTCCTCGTCTCCGGTCTGCTCACGGGCACCACGATCGTCCTCTACGACGGCAGCCCGGGCTACCCGGACACCGGCGCCCAGTGGCGCGTGGCCGAGCGCACCGGGGCCACGCTCTTCGGGACCTCCGCCGCCTACGTCATGGCCTGCCGCAAGGCCGACGTACACCCGGCACGCGACTTCGACCTCTCGCGCGTGCAGTGCGTCGCCACCACCGGCTCCCCGCTGCCGCCCGACGGCTTCCGCTGGCTGCGCGACGCGTTCGCCGAGGCGACCGGCCCCGTCTGGATCGCCTCCGTCAGCGGCGGGACCGACGTGTGCTCCTGTTTCGCGGGGGCCGTGCCGACGCTCCCCGTCCACATCGGCGAACTCCAGGCACCCTGCCTCGGCACCGACCTGCAGGCATGGGACCCCCAGGGCAAGCCCCTCGTCGACGAGGTCGGCGAACTCGTCGTCACCAACCCCATGCCGTCCATGCCCATCCACTTCTGGAACGACCCGGACGGCAGCAGGTACCACGACAGTTACTTCGACACCTACCCCGGAGTCTGGCGCCACGGCGACTGGATCACCCTCACCGCACGCGGCTCGGTCGTCATCCACGGCCGCTCCGACTCCACGCTGAACCGCCAAGGCGTCCGCATGGGCTCGGCCGACATCTACGAAGCCGTCGAACGCCTCCCGGAGATCCGCGAGTCCCTCGTCATCGGCGTCGAACAGCCCGACGGCGGCTACTGGATGCCACTGTTCATCCATCTCGCCCCCGGAGCCACCCTCGACGACGACCTCCGCGCCCGCATCAAGAGCACCATCCGTACACAGCTCTCACCGCGCCACGTCCCCGACGAGGTCATCGAGGTTCCCGGCATCCCGCACACCCTCACCGGCAAGCGCATCGAAGTCCCCGTCAAGCGCCTGCTGCAGGGCACACCCCTGGCCAAGGCCGTCAACCCGGGCTCCGTCGACAACATCGAACTGCTCCGCTTCTACGAGCAGCTCGGCCGCGAGCGCGCCTGAAACCCCAGCTCAGCGGCCATTGTCAGTGGCGCCCGCTACGTTCGGTGACGCAATGATCACCTGACCGCAGGGGGGAAACCATGGGGACCACTCACCTCATGCGCCGCGCGCTGCATCGCGAAGTCGCCGGGACCATCGGCCTGCTGGCCGACGCCGACGACTTCGCGGCGATGCGCCGCTACCGCACCTTTACCTTCGACGACCACCCGACCTACCTCCAACAGGTCGAGGGCCTGCTCAAATCGCAGGCGGCCCAGGGCAGGCTCACGAGCCTCGCGCTCTTCGACCCGGAGGAGTACGAGGAGTTCTGCGCGGAGACCGGCCTCGACCCGGACGCCTCCGCCAGCCGCGCCCGCTTCGCCGCGGAGCTGGCGGCATCGGGTCCCACCGTGCCGTACGAGGGCCAGCCGCTCGCCGACATCGTCCCCGACCTCGTCGACGAGACCGTCCGGCAGACGACGTGGGAGTACGCGACGATGCTCCTGGCCGGCATCGGTGCCTGCGCGGAGTGCGGCGTGGACATCGGCAGGTCCGCCTTCACACGCGCCTCCGACCTGCTCATGCGCGTCCTCGCCACCGAGGGCGCGGGCCCGCGCCACCTGGTGTGCAGTGTCCCGTGCGACGGCCAGACCCTTCTCGCCGCGCTGCACACGGGACACGACGGGGACGGCCACACTCGCCTCGACGAGGCCGAGGCCCTGGAGTTCACCACGGTCCTCGCGGTCGGCATCGCCACCGGCGGCACGGGCGGCCTCGTCATGCGCACGAGTACTGACGCGGGAGACCGCGTCCAGGGCTGGCGCCTGGAGGGTGAGCGGTTGTGCCCTCTCAGCGCGGCCGAGGTCTTCGACGCCTACTGCACCGACGCCGTCTCCGGCGACCTGATCGCCCCGGAGTCGGGCGTCGACTACAGCGCGGCGCCCGACCTCGGCGGCGACGGATCGCAGGAAGGACACCACCACTGAACGCCCGAGGGGCGCCCCACCTCCAGGTGGAGCGCCCCTCGGGACACCAGTCAGGGACGGCCCGAGCGTGTCGGGCCGACGGCGACCTACTCGCCGGACAGCACGGCCTGCGCCGCCGTGCGCGCCTCCTCGGCGCTGTCCGCGGCGCGTGCGGCGGCTGCGGCACGCTCGCACTGGGCCAGCGTGTACTTGCCGAGCGTCGCCCGCACGTAAGGAATGGAAGCGGCACCCATCGACAGGGAGGTGACACCCAGACCGGTAAGGACACAGGCGAGCAGCGGATCCGACGCGGCCTCACCGCAGACACCACAGCTCTTGCCCTCGGCCTTCGCCGCCTCGGCGGACAGCGCCACCAGGTCGAGCAGCGCCGGCTGCCACGGGTCCTGCAGCCGGGACACGGCACCGACCTGCCGGTCGGCGGCGAACGTGTACTGCGCCAGGTCGTTGGTGCCCAGCGACAGGAACTCGACCTCCTGCAGGATGGAGCGCGCCCGCAGCGCGGCGGAGGGGATCTCCACCATCGCGCCGAACTTCGCCCGCAGGCCCGCCTCGCGGCACGCGTCAGCGAAGGCCTTGGCGTCGGCGCGGTCGGCGACCATCGGCGCCATGACCTCGAGGTAGACCGGCAGCCCCTCGGCGGCCTTGGCCAGCGCCGTGAGCTGGGTACGCAGCACCTCGGGGTGGTCGAGGAGGGTGCGCAGCCCGCGCACACCCAGAGCGGGGTTCGGCTCGTCGGACGGCGTGAGGAAGTCCAGCGGCTTGTCCGCGCCCGCATCAAGGACGCGCACGACGACCCGGCCCTCCGGGAAGGCCTCGAGCACCTTGCGGTAGGCCTCGACCTGCGTCTCCTCGCTCGGCGCCTTGGTGCTGTCGTCGAGGAAGAGGAACTCCGTGCGGAACAGACCGACGCCCTCGGCGCCTGCCTCGACCGCGGCGGGGACGTCGGCGGGACCGCCGACGTTCGCCAGGAGCGGCACCTTGTGCCCGTCGGACGTCGCGCCCGGCCCGGTCGCGGCGGCGAGCGCCGCCTTGCGCTCGGCGGCGGCGGCCTCCAGCTCCGCGCGCTTCTCGGCGCTCGGGTCCACGAAGATCTCACCGGTGCTGCCGTCCACGGCCACGACCGTGCCCTCGGCGAGCTCACCGGCTCCGGGCAGCGCCACGACGGCGGGCACACCGAGCGCCCGCGCCAGGATCGCGCTGTGGCTGGTCGGCCCGCCTTCTTCGGTCACGAAGCCGAGGACGAGCGCCGGGTCGAGCAGCGCGGTGTCCGCCGGAGCCAGATCCCGGGCGATGAGGACGTACGGCTCGTCGCTGTCCGGGACGCCCGGCATCGGGACACCGAGGAGACGGGCGACGATACGGTTCCGCACGTCGTCGAGGTCGGCGACACGGCCCGCCATGTACTCACCCGCGCCCGCGAGGAGCTCGCGGTAGTGGGAGAAGGCGTCGTAGACAGCGCGCTCCGCCGAGCTGCCCACGGTGATACGCCGGTCCACGTCGGCCATGAGCTCGGGGTCCTGCGCGATCATCGCCTGGGCCTCGAGCACGGCCTGCGCCTCGCCACCGGCCAGGTTGCCGCGCGCCATCAGGTCGGCGGCCACGGCTTCGACGGCCTGGCGGGCGCGCCCCTGCTCGCGCTCGGCCTCCTCCGCCGGAATCTGCTTGGCAGGCGGTTCGAGCACCGCCGTTCCCATGTGCCGAACCTCGCCGATGGCCACCCCGTGGCTCACGCCGACGCCTCGCAGCGTTGTCTCCATCTCACCGTCTCCGATAGTGCGGCGGGCCCAGCCGCCGCGTTGGTTGTCCTGCTCACCGTCGTCCAGCGACGGCGCCGACGTCACTTCCAGCTGAAGAGGGTGTCCCCGGTCTTCACGTCACCGCTCTCGACGACGTCGGCCAGGGACTCGGCCGTCGCCTCGAGCGCCACGACGGGGCACACCGGAGACTTGCCGGCGGCCTCGACCGCCGCGGGGTTCCAGCGCACGACGGCCTGGCCGCGCTGTACGGTGTCACCCTTGTTGACAAGGAGCTCGAAGCCCTCGCCGTTGAGCTGGACGGTGTCGATGCCCAGGTGCGTCAGCACACCGTGGCCCTGGTCGTCGACGACGACGAAGGCGTGCGGGTGGAGCGAGACGACGATGCCGTCAACGGGGGCAACAGCCTCGGACGCCTCACGCACGGGGTCGATGGCCGTGCCGGGGCCGACCATCGCGCCCGAGAAGACGGGGTCCGGAACCGCGGCGAGTCCGATGGCGCGTCCGGCGAGCGGGGACGTAACGCTGGTCATGGCAAGCCTCCCAGGGGGTGGAGATGGGTAACCGCCGCCACTACCTGTCCTGGACGACGCACTGTTCAGAAGCGTAAGTCATAGGAAGTCCCGGTTCCGCACGAAGGTCCTGGTTGGCGGCCGTAGGAGCACAGCACAAACGATTTGCGTGCCCACGGACATGGGATGTAGAGTCGTTGTCCTGCCTGGGGCCAGGCGGCGCGGTCAGCGTCCCGGCCCGGCAGCAGCCTCTATCAAGTCGGATCCTAACGCGGGGTCTGGTTCTCCGTGGTCACGAAAGATCATGGACAAAGAGCCGAAAAAGACCTGGTAGAGTTCGGTACCGCCGAAAGGCAAGGCCCTCCAACGGCCACCGGAAATGAATTCCGACCGGGAACGGAACGGAAAACGGATCTGGTAGAGTTGGAAACACGAAATACCGAAGGGAAGCGCCCGGAGGAAAGCCCCAGAAGAGATTCTGCGGGTGAGTACAAAGGAAGCGTCCGTTCCTTGAGAACTCAACAGCGTGCCAAAAGTCAACGCCAGATATGTTGATACC
>NZ_JASCXL010000105.1:0-32698 GCF_030010595.1 Streptomyces sp. CC224B
CCCCCCCCCCCCCCCCCCCCCCCCGCCCGCCCGGGCGGGCCCGGGGGGGCGGCGCGGACCGGCCGGGCCCCCCCGGGGGCCGCCGGCCGGGGGCCCCCCCCCGCCCCGGCGGGGGCCCCCGGGCCCGCCGTGCCCGCATCGGGCCCCCGGCCCGCCGGGGTCCCGGGCCCGCCCCCCGGGCGCGGCTCGTACAGCCCCTTCGCCCCCAGCGCCCCGGCGACGAACGGGCTCTCGCGGCGCTGCCCGGCGAGGACGAGGACCGCGTCCGCCGCCCCGGCGCGCAACTGGTCCGCCGCGTGCGCGAGCGCCACGAACGACGTCGCCTCGGCGGCCTCCACCGCGAGCGTGCGGCCGTGGAGCTTGAAGGCCGCCGCGATCCGCGCCGGGACGGTGCTCGCCATCTCGCCGACCCGGTCGTGCGGCGAGCCGCCGAGGCGCGGCGCGAGCAGGCCGCGCAGCTCGGCGGCGGCCCCCGCCGCCTCGTCCGGCGTCGCCCCCACGGCGGCCGCGGCGCGCTCCAGCTCCCGCGCGTACCACGGCAGTTCGACGCGTACGGCGTTCGCGTGCTGCCGGTCGAGGGCGAAGCAGAGCCCGGTGACGACATCGGTGCGCTCGGCGGGCAGCGGCCGCCCGGGGTGCCCCGCGTCGGCCAGGCAGCGGCGCGCCGCCTCCAGCATGAGGAGCTGCATCCGGTTCATGGACCTGGCCTGGAGCGGGGGGATGCCGAACCGGGCGACGTCGACGACGAGGTCGTCGAGCCCGCCCGGGTCGAGCTCCGCGAGCCCCACGATCGCGAGGGGCTCGCCGGGCCGCACGGGGCCGGCCCCGCGCGCTTGCGGATCGGACGTCATGACGCGGCTGCTCCTGCGGTGGTCGGCGGTCCCGCCGGGAAGCGGGAAAGGAAAGTGAGCCGGACGGGCGTTCCCTGCGCGGTCGTGTGTACGTTCCGTGCGGATACGGGGAGATGTGGAAAAGCCCGTGGCGGGAACGGGACGGAATACCGCATCAGTTTCTGCCCACGGCTCCGGGGGAAACCGTGCCGGATGGTACGGGAGGAGTGCGCTGATGCCCTCGGCATAGAACGGGTTCCGCTGTGCGCGAGGGGGAGCGAGTGTCCCGCCGTGCCGCGCGGGAAGGCGCGGACCGAAGCCCGTGCGGGGCCGCGGCGCGTCACGGACGCGGCGCTTACGAAGCGGCCGGGACGGTGGAAAGGGAAAGCGCCGGATCCTGCGCGAGGATTTCCGAGTGGCGGCGCTGGAGGACGATCCCCGGCTGTACGCCGAGCTCCTCGTCAAGGCGCCGGCGGGTCACGTGGAACAGCTCCAGCGCGTCCGCCTGCCGCCCCGCGCGGTACAGGGCGAGCATGAGCAGCTCGCAGAAGCGCTCGCGCAGCGGGTGCTCGGCGACCAGGCGGCGCAGCTCCGCCACCGCCCGCGAGGTGTCACCGGCGGCGAGCCGGGCGCGCACCAGGTCCTCCCAGGCCGTGAGCCGCCGCTCGTCGAAGAGCGCGGCGGCGCCCCGGCAGCGCAGCCCGTCGCCCGCGTCGAGCAGCGCGGGCCCCCGCCACAGCTCCAGCGCGGCCTGGAGCAGCTCGATCGCCCGCTGGGGGTGGACGTCGAGGGCCGCGGCGCCGCGCGTGGCCAGGTCCAGGAACGTGTTGCCGTCGACGCAGCCCGGCTCCACGTCGAGCAGGTAGCCGCCGCGCACGGCGTGCAGCACCGTCGTGCCCCGGGGTGGCGCCCCGTGTCCGTCGAGCACCTTGCGCAGCCGGGTGGCGTGCGCCTGGAGGGCGTTGCGGGCGTTGCCGAGCGGCCGGCCCGCCCACAGCTCGTCGGCCAGGTCCGTGTGCGAGACGGCCCGCCCCGCGTCGAGGGCCAGGGCGGCGAGCATCGCCCGGGCTTTGTTGGCCTGTATTCCATGGCGCTCTCCGTCCGTGGCCACGGAAATCGGCCCCAGGACATGGATGTGCATGGTGTTCCCCCCGTGGGCGGCGAAAAGGCGTCACTGTACGGCGAAAAGGCGTCACTGGGCGGCGAAGGGCGGCCGACGCCTTGCCCGGAGCGTTCTCCGCGACGTCTTCCGGGACATCTTTCGGCTGTCTTTCGGACATCTTTCGGGACATCACTCGGGACATCATCCGGAACGTGTTCCGCGACTCCATCGGCAGCGCTGGTCGCTCGAAGGGAAAGAGGGCCCACGGGCCCCATCAGGCCCTCCCCTTTTCGGCTGTGTACGAGTTTTCCAGGAACGCCGGTGCGGTGCCATCAACCACCTGACGGGTTTCCCGCACGAAAACCACGACGATTTCCCTACAACCATATCGATCATCCGTGGAGACGGGGCGCCCGCGCCTCAACGCATGACCATCCGGGCGACCGTCGGAGCCGGACGTTCCGCCTCCCTGGACAGACGACTGAACGAGCGTTTAGTCTGCTGTACATGCGTTCAATGCCCGACGACCGCACCACCCGGGCCGTCATCCGGGACGAGGCCCTGCGCCTGTTCGCGGCCCACGGCCACGACGGCGTCACCATCCGCCAGATCGCGACGGCGGCGGGGGTCTCACCGGGGCTCGTGGTGCACCACTTCCGCTCCAAGGACAACCTGCGCCAGGAGGTCGACCAGTACGTCCTCACCGTCTTCGAGGGCCTGCTCGGGGAGCTGACCAAGGACGGCGGCACGGCCGGGCTCCGCGAGCCGGAGCCCACGGCGACCCGCTCGATCAGCGAGATCTTCCTGCGCCACCTGCCCGTCGGCTCGCCGCTGCCCGCCTATCTGCGCATGCTGCTGCTGTCCGACACGGACGCGGGCCGCGGCCTGTTCCGGCGGCTGTACGTCATGAGCTGCCAGATCCTCGACGGCCTCGCCGACGCGGGGGCCGCCTCGCGCGGCCGGGACCCCGGGGTGCGCGCCGCGCTGCTGCTCGTCAACGACCTCTCGGTGTTCCTGCTGCGGGACCAGCTCACCGCCGTCCTCGGCGTCGACCCCCTCTCGGCGGCCGGCCTCGCCCGGCTCGGCCCCGAGCTGCTGAGCATCTACGCCGGCGGGCTGAACGCCGAGCCCCACGCACCGGAAGCAGAAGGAGGCCAGGCATGACCCCCAGGCCACAGCCCGCACTCTCCGCCCGGGACATCCACAAGGCGTTCGGCAGGCACCGGGTCCTGCGCGGGGCCGACCTCACGGTCGAACCGGGGCAGTTGGTCGCCGTGGTCGGGGAGAACGGCTCCGGCAAGTCGACGCTCCTCAAGGCCATCGCGGGCACCCTGCCCGTGGACCGCGGCGAGGTCGCCCTCGGCGGCGAGCTCGGCTACTGCCCGCAGGACCCCGTGCTCAACTCCAACCTCACCGTCGACCAGCACCTCCAGTACTTCGCCGCCGCCCACCGGCTGAGCGACCTTCAACGCGCCGACGAACTCGTCGACCTCCTCGGCTTCGACAAGTACCGCTCCACGGCCGCGGGCGACCTCTCCGGCGGCACCCGGCAGAAGCTCAACCTCACCCTGGCGCTGCTGCACGACCCCGACGTGCTGCTCCTCGACGAGCCCTACCAGGGCTTCGACTGGGAGACGTACCTCCGCTTCTGGACCCTGGTGGAGGACCTGCACCGGCGGGACAAGGCCATCGTCGTCATCACCCACCTCGTCTTCGAGCAGGAGCGCTTCGACCTCCTCGCCGACCTCGTGGACGGCCGTCTCACCCCGCGCTCGTCGCAGCAGAAGGAGGTCAGCCATGTCCCGGCCTGACACCGCCACGGGCCACCCGCTGTACGGGCAGTTCCCCACCGCGCTGCGGTTCTCCGTGCGGGAGCAGAGCCGCAACCGCCTCGCCGCGCTGCTCCTCGGCCTGTTCGTACCGGCCTGGTACCTGCTGATGACCTCGATCGCCGGGGACAAGGACCTGGACTTCAAGCTGTACGCGACCGGCGAGACGCTGCGCGTCGACGGCCGCCACGTCACCCTGATCACCGCCGGGATGAACTCCCTCACGATGATCTCCGGCTTCGTCGTGTTCGACGCGGTCCGCAAGGCGCTGAACTTCGACCGGCGCCTCGCCTTCGCGGGCTTCCGCGAGACCACCCTGATCGGCGCCAAGCTCCTTGCCATCGGCATCGTCACGACCTCGATCGCGCTCTACACGGCCCTCGCGCTGCTGATCTACTGGCGCCCCGGGTTCACCGGCTGGGGCACCGTGCTGCTCGGCTTCATGGCGATGACGCTCACCTACGGCGCCCTCGGCCTGTTGCTCGGCGTCCTGGTCAAGAACGACCTGGAGGGCTTCTTCCTCATCATCATGGGCGGGCTCACCGACACGTTCCTGCAGAACCCGCTCGGCAACCCGGCCGCCAACAAGCCGGTCCTGCAGTACTTCCCCTCGTTCGGCCCCATGCAGTTCTCGGTCGGCGGCTCGCTCGCCGACACGGTGATGTGGCGCTACCTGGGCATCGGCTGCGCCTGGGCGGCCGGGTTCGCCCTCGTCGGCCTGGTCGTGTTCCACTTCAGGACCCGCAGCCGCAGGCCCACGCGCTGACGGCCGCCACCGCCCGGCCGGGGGCTGCCCGGCCGGGCGGTGCCGTGAGCCGCCGCCTCAGGCGCCGGCCGACCCCTGGAGGCGCCGCAGCGACGCCACCAGCCGGTCGACCTCCTCGGAGGTGTTGTACAGCGCGAACGAGGCGCGGGCCGCCGACTCCAGGCCGTAGTGCGCGAGCGCGGGCTGCGCGCAGTGGTGCCCCGCGCGGACGGCGATGCCGTCGCGGTCGAGCCAGTCCGCGACACTGCCCGGGTCGTGGCCCGCGAGCGTGAAGGTGAGCACCGCGATCCGCTCCGCCGCCGCGCCGAGCACCTCAAGGCCGGGCACCGTGGCCAGCGCCTGCGAGGCGTACGCGAGCAGCGCGTTCTCGTACGCGGCGACCGCCTCCCGGTCGAAGGACCGCAGCCAGTCGAGCGCCGCCAACAGCCCCACCACGCCGGAGATGTGCCCGGTGCCCGCCTCCAGGAGGTGCGGCATCGGCGCGAACGTGGTCCGCTCGAAGCTCACCGACTCGATCATGTTGCCGCCGCCCTGCCACGGCCGCATCCGCTCCATCAGCTCCGGCCGCACGTACAGCGCGCCGATGCCTGTGGGCCCGAACAGCTTGTGCCCGGAGAAGGCGTAGAAGTCCGCGCCCAGTTGCCGCACGTCGACGGGCAGGTGAGCCACGGCCTGGGCGCCGTCCACCAGTACCCGCGCCCCGTAGCGGTGGGCGAGCGCCGCCATCTCCCGGACCGGCGGCACGGTGCCGAGGACGTTCGAGGCGTGGCTGACCACCACGAGCCGGGTCCGCGCCGACAGCAGGTCCGCGTACGCCGCCTGGTCGATCTCGCCCTCGGGCGTGAGCGGCACGGGGACCACGCGCGCGTGGGTCTCCTTCGCGAGCAACTGCCACGGCACGATGTTGGAGTGGTGCTCCAGGACCGGGACGAGGATCTCGTCACCGGGCTCCAGCACCGAGCGGCCCCAGCTCTGCGCCACGAGGTTGACGGCCTCGGTGGTGCCCCGTACGAACACGATGTTCTCCGGCGACGCCGCGCCCAGGAACTCCGCGACCGCCGCCCGCCCCGCCTCGTACAGCTCGGTGGCCTCGCGCGCCATGGTGTGCGCGCCGCGGTGGATGTTGGAGTTGGCCGCGCCGTAGTACGCGGACAGCGCCTCGATGACCTGGCGCGGCTTCTGCGTGGTCGCGCCGTTGTCGAGCCAGACCAGGGGGTGCCCGCCCACCGTCCGGTGCAGGATCGGCACGTCCTTGCGGGCCTGCTCGGGGGAGAAGGCGCCGGGCGCGGTGGCGGGCAGCGCGGCGAGCGCGTCCTCGGGCGCCGCCGGCAGCGGGGGCACTCCGGCGGGGGCCGTGGGCACGGCGGCCGCGGGCGACGCGCCGTCGGGCACCGGGGCCGTGGGCGGCGCACCCGCAGGCGGCGCGCCCGTGGGCAGTGCGCCCGTGGGCGTGGCGGTCGGCGGCGCCGTCGGCACGGGCACCTGCGCGGGCGCCCGGAGCAGCGTCCTCAGGTCGGGAACCTCAGGAGTAGTCATGGTAGTTGTTCACCTCGACGTTCTGGAGCACGGCGATGGCGTCCTGGACCAGGACCGCGGTGTTGAAGTACGCCGTCATCAGGTACGAGGTGATGCCCTTCTGGTCGGTGCCCATGTTCCGCATGGACAGGCCGGGCTCGACCTCGTCGGCGACCTCCGCCGGCCGCAGCCCCACCACGCCGCGGTCCGCCTCGCCCACGCGCATCAGCAGGATCTCCGTGGTGCCCACGGCCGCCGAGGAGCCGTTCGTGCGCAGGCCGCCGCTGAACGGCACCTTGTCGGACGGCACCAGCGGCACCCCGCGCCAGGTCAGCAGCGGGCTGCCGAACCGGCTGTCGGTGACCGGGGGCACGCCCCGCCGCGTACACTCGCGCCCGAACGCGGCGATGGCCTTGGGGTGCGCGAGGAAGAAGCTCGGCTGCTTCCAGACCCGGGCGAGCAGCTCGTCGAGGTCGTCGGGCGTGGGCGAGCCGGTGCGGGTCTGCACCCGCTGGCCCGGCGCCACGTTGTGGAAGAGCCCGAACTCCGGGTGGTTGAGCAGCGCCGACTCCTGCCGCTCGCGCAGCGCCTCGATGGTGAGCAGCGCCTGCTGGCGCGTCTGGTCGACGTCGCCGCTGTAGACGTCGTGGACGCGGGTGTGCACCCGCAGGACCGTCTGCGCGAGCGTCATGTGGTACTCGCGCGGCCGGTCCTCGTAGTCGACGTACGTGGCGGGCAGATCCGGCTCGCCGACGTGGCCCGAGGTGAGGTCCACGGGCACCTCGGCACCGGGCCGGTAGCCGTTGCCGGAGACGTACGCGTCCATGGAGGAGCGGACCGTCTCGTCGCGGTCGGCGAGCGCGGCGAGCGCGCGCCGCTCGGCGACGAGGGCGGTGCCGGGCGTGAGCGCCTGCACGCGGTACGGCGTGGCCTCCTCGCGCGTCCAGGCGCGCAGGTCGAAGAACTGCCCGTCGCCGATCACCTCGATGAGCTGCTCCTCGCCGTACCGCCCGGTGACCCGCTTCTCGGCCCGGCCCTGGACGATGATCCACAGCCGCTCGGCGGGGTCGCCCTCCTGCGCGAGGACCTGTCCGGGCTCGAAGCGCACCTCGGTGAAGGCGTTCGCGAGCTCGGTGAGGCAGGACTCCTCGGCGTCGCGCAGGTACGGCAGTTCGCGCAGGTCGCCCGGGACGACGCGGGGCGCGTCGCCGTCGGTGTGGGTGGATATGCGGTCGTCGCCGAGGACGAAGGTACGGCGCCGGTTCACGCGGTACACGCCGGCCTTGAGGTCCACCCAGGGCAGGGCGCGCAGCAGGTAGCGCGGCGTGGTGCCCAGCATCTGGGGCGCGGTCTTGGTCGCGGTCGCGAGTTGCCGTGCTGCGTCCGGTGAGAGGGACAGGCGGTCGGTCACGGGGGTCTCCTTGCGATCGGTGCGGACGAGGACGAGCAGGGCCGATCGTCTTCGTGCGCATCCATGACCACAAGGAGTGATTTATTGGTTGAATGGCGTGCTGGGCCGGAAATAACCGAACTTGCGAACCAGAGGGGAGCGGGCGCGGCCCGTGGTGGCGGGGGAAGCCCTGCCCCGTCCGGCGGTCCGGACACCCGCTCGCGGCATATGCGTCCGAATCCGCCCCCTCGTGAGCGGTTGGGGACCCCTGAAGCCCCGCTTATGGAAGGGCTTACGTGAACTCGTGATCGGTGCGCTGGTGCGGGATCGCCACCGGCAGCTCGCCCTGCCGCACGGTGACGGTGCGCGTCGGCGCCGGGACCGGGATGCCCTCGGCCCGGTAGCGCCGGTGCAGGCGCTTGATGAACTCGTGCTTGATCCGGTACTGGTCGCTGAACTCGCCGACGCCGAGGATGACGGAGAAGCCGATGCGGGAGTCGCCGAAGGTGTGGAAGCGGATGGCGGCCTCGTGGTCCGGCAGCGCCCCGGTGATCTCCTTCATCACCTCGTCGACCACCTCGACGGTGACGCGCTCGACGTGGTCGAGGTCGCTCTCGTAGCCGACGCCCGCCTGCACGATGATCGACAGCTCCTGCTCGGGCTGGGTGTAGTTGGTCATGTTGGTGCCCGCGAGCTTGCCGTTGGGGATGATGACCAGGTTGTTGGAGAGGTTCCGCACCACCGTGTTGCGCCAGTTGATGTCGACGACGTACCCCTCCTCGCCGCTGCTGAGGCGGATGTAGTCGCCGGGCTGGACCGTCTTCGCGGCCAGGATGTGCACGCCCGCGAACAGGTTGGCGAGGGTGTCCTGGAGCGCGAGCGCCACCGCGAGACCGCCCACGCCGAGCGCGGTGAGCAGCGGCGCGATGGACACGCCGAGCGTCTGCAGGACGACCAGGAAGCCGATGGCGAGCACCACGACGCGCGTGATGTTCACGAATATCGTGGCGGACCCGGCGACGCCGGAGCGCGACTGTGCCAGGGACTTCACCAGGCCCGCCACGATGCGCGCGGCCGTGACCGTGGCGGCGAGGATGAGCAGCGCGGTCAGGACGAGGTTCACGTTGCGTCCGGTACGCGGCGTCAGCGGCAGCGCGGTGGCCGCCGCGGCCAGGCCCGCCACGACCGCGGCGCACGGCACCAGGGCGCGCGCGGCGTCGACGATCACGTCGTCGCCGGTCCACCGGGTGCGCGTCGCGCGCACCCCCAGCCAGCGCAGGGTGGCCCGCGCCAGCAGCGCCGCGGCGACGCCGCAGACCACGGCGATCCCGGCGATCGTCAGGTCGTGCAGGGTGAGGGCTCGGTCCATCGATGTGCTCCCGTGGTCGGCCGTGCGCTCCCGTGGTCGGAGAGACAGCCGTCCATCCTGCCCTACGGTCGCGGGCCCGCCGCACCGGCCCCCACCTGCGATCTTCTCCGGGCCGTGCGGGTGGGGCGGGCCGTCACGCCTTGCGTCCCACCCCCGCGTACAGCGGCACCCGGGTGCCGTCCCGCACCTCGCCGACGCCGAGGCCGGGGCGCCAGTCCGGGGGCTGCACCAGGCCCGGGTCGAGGAGCGTGAACCCGTCGAAGAACCGCTCCGTCGCCGCCCGCGACCGCGGGACGAGGGTGACCCCGCCCGACGTGTACCGGTCGACGGCCTCGCCGACCCACGCGGTGTCCTCGTCGCCCGCCAGTTGCGAAAGGACCAGGTGGCTGCCGGGCGCGAGTGCCGCGGTGAGGCGGGCCACGACGGCGTGCGCGCCGTCCGCGCCACCCTCTTCGCCTCCCCCTTCGCTCCCGTCGCCGAGGAAGTGCGTCAGCGCGATCAGGGACAGGGCGACGGGCCGGGTGAAGTCCAGGACCTCCGCGGCGCGTTCGAGGATCAGCTCCGGCTCGCGCGCGTCCGCCTCGACGAACGCCGTCGCCCCGGCCCCGGTCCCGTCGAGGAGCCCCGCCGCGTGCGCGCGCACGATCGGGTCGTGGTCCACGTACACCACGCGGGCCTCCGGGGCGATGCCCTGCGCGATCCGGTGGAGGTTCGGCTCGGTCGGGATGCCGCTGCCGACGTCGAGGAACTGGCGCATGCCCGCCGCGCCCGCCAGATGGCGCGTGGCGCGCTGCATGAACCACCGGTTGTGCCGGGCGCCGTACGGGGCGGTGGGGTCCAGCTCCACGATCCGCGCGCCGAACTCCGCGTCCACCGGGCCGTGGTGGGAGCCGCCCAGGAAGTAGTCGTAGACACGGGCGGGATGGGGCCTGCCGGTGTCGACGCCGTCGTCGTCGGGAGGGAGTACCGCCACGGTCACCTCTCCAGCGGGTAGAACGTTCGTTTTGGCCGGCCGTTCGGTCCGGCACCGCGACCGTACCGGGACCGCGACCGTACCGGCACCGCGACCGTACCGGGACCCGGCCGCCGCCCGCCGCGCCCGCGGTGACTCCGCCGGGGCGCGCGAACTCCGCCCACCGGCGCGCGATCCGGGCCGCGCCGCCCCCGTCCGCGGGCGCGCGTCCCGGCGCCGCGCCCGCCGCACGTCGCGGCGCGAAAGTCGCGCACGGGGTCTTCCCGGCGCCGCCTCTTTATGCAACTCTCCTCCCAAATCCCTTCGACCCACCGGCATTCACCTGTCCACAAGGCCGCTCCACCACCACGTCCGGAGTGCAGAAGTGATGCGAAAACGGACGCGTGGCCACGACTTGGCCGGGCTGCGCCGCCTGAACACCACGGTGGTCCTGCGCGCCCTGCACCGCCGCAGCCCGCAGACCCTCGCCGAACTCGCCGCGGGCACCGCCCTGTCCCGGCCCACCGTCGAGGCGGCCCTGGAGGACCTCACCGCGCAGGGCTGGGTCACCGAGGCGGCCGCGGGGGAGCGGGCGCGGGGCCGGCCCGCGCGGCGGTTCCGCTTCCGGGCCGAGGCCGGGTACGTGCTCGGCGCCGACATAGGGCTGCACAAGATGGTGCTGCTCCTGGCCGACCTCGGCGGCACCGTCCTGGCCCACGAGCGCGCGGACGTCGACCCGGCGATGGGCGGCGGCCCCCGGCTCGCGCTGCTCCAGCGCTCCATGGAGGCCTTCCTCGCCGCGCACGGCGCCCGGCGCGACGCCGTGCTCGCGCGGTGCGTCGGCGTACCCGGCGTCGTCGACACGGGCGGCCACGTCACCTCCGTCGTCGTGCCCGAGTGGTCCGGCGTCGACCTCGGGCGCCACCTCGCCGACGGCGAGCCCGGGCACACCCTCGTCGAGAACGACGTCAACCTCGCCGTCCTCGCCGAGCGCTGGCAGGGCGCCGCCACGCTCGCGGGGGACGTGGTGTGCGTGCTCACCGGCCACCGCGTGTCCTGCGCCCTGGCCATCGGCGGGCGGCTGCACCGCGGCGGCCGGGGCGGCGCGGGCGAACTCGGCCTGCTGCCGCTGCTCGGCCTGAACACCGCGCAGGACGCCCTCGTCTGGCCGGGGCCGCGCCGGCCGGGCGAGTCCGAGGTGGCCGCGCTCGCACGCGCGGCGGACGCCGCGGACCCGCGCGCGCTCGCCGCCACCGCGGACTTCGCCGACCGCCTGACGCCCGGCATCGCCGCCCTCGCCCTCGCCGTCGACCCCGAGCTGATCGTGCTCACCGGCGGCGCCACACCGCTCGGCTCCCACCTGGTACCGCTCCTGGAGGAGCGGCTGCGCCCGCTGACCCTGCACCTGCCGCGCGTCGCGCTGAGCACACTCGGCGAGCGCGGCGTGGCCCTCGGCGCCGTACGCAAGGCCCTCGACCACGTGGAGGAGGAACTGCTCGCGGACCCGGCGGACTAGCCCGCCGGCCACCCACTCCACCCCCGAACCGACCCGAAGCGGAGGCGCGTATGCGCAGGAGGACCCTCCTCTGCTCTGGCCTGGCGGCCGCGTCGGCACCCGTGCTCGCCGCCTGCTCGGACCAGGGCGGCGGCAGCGAGAGCGGCGGCCACACCACCCTCTCGTACGGCATGTGGGACCCGGCGCAGGTCCCGGGCATGAAGAAGATCATCGCCGCCTTCGAGCGGCGCAACCCCGGGATATCCGTGCGCATCGAGCTCACCCCGTGGGCCACCTACTGGACCACGCTGAAGACCTCGATGCGCGGCGGCACCGCCCCCGACGTGTTCTGGATGAACGCCGTCAACTTCCAGCTGTACGCCGCCCACGGCGTCCTGGAGCCCCTGTCCGAGCACATCCGGCGCGACGGCACGCCGCTCGACCGCCACCCCCCGCAGCTCGTACGGCTCTACGCCTACCGGGGCACCCAGTACGGCATCCCGAAGGACTTCGACACCATCGGGCTCTGGTACAACAAGGACCTCTTCGACAAGGCGCGTGTCCCCTACCCCGACACCACGTGGACCTGGGACGACCTGCGCGACGCCGCCGCCGAACTGACCAATCCGCGCGAGCGGGTGCACGGCTACGCCGCCGAGATGCAGCGGCAGATCGTCATCTACCCCGCCGTGTTCGGGGCCGGCGGCTACGTCCTGCGCGACGGCCGCTCCGGCTTCGGCGACGAGCGGACCATCGAGGGCCTGCGCTTCCTCACCGACATGATCGACCGCGGCTGGTCGCCGCCGCAGAGCGCGATGGTGGAGAACATCGGCCGGGTGCGCTTCTGGTCGGAGAAGGCGGCCATGGTCAACGACCTGTCCGCGATGGCCGGGCAGATGTACGCGGTACCCGCGCTGAAGGACCACGGCGGCGTCACCGTGCTGCCCAAGGGCCGCGAGCGGGCCACCGTCATCCACGGCCTCGCCAACGTGGTCTCCGCCAAGAGCGACAGGAAGGCGGCGGCCTGGAAGTTCGTGCACTTCATGGCCGGGCGCGAGGCCGCCGTGATCCAGGCCGAGTCGGGCGTGACGATCTCCAGCTACGCGGGCACGCAGGACGCCTGGATCTCGTCGATGCCCGAGTTCGACCTCCGGCACTTCATCGACATGAAGGAGTACGGCGTCCCCTACCCCAGCTCCGAGAACACCGCCGTCTGGGAGAACCTCCAGTACCCGCTCCTGGGCGCCGCGTTCAGCGGCAAGGGCGGCGTCGAGGAGGCCGCGCGCACGCTGGGCGAGCAGATGGACCGGGCCCTGAAGGAGGAGCGCGACGCATGAGTGTCTTCCCCGCGACCGCCGCCGCGAAGGCCGCCGACCGGCGCGCCGCCCGCGCCGCCGGCACCGGCCCCGCGAGCCGCGACCAGCGCACCGCCTACCTGTTCGTCGCCCCGCTCGGCCTCGGCTTCGCGCTCTTCTACTTCTGGCCGATGATCCAGACCTTCTACTTCAGCTTCACCGAGTTCGGCCCCTTCGGCGGCCACACCTGGGTCGGCGGCGACAACTACGCCCGCGTCGTCAAGGACGTCACCGTCTGGCAGGCCCTCGGCAACACCCTCCTCTACTGCGGCATCGGACTGACGGCCCTGCCGCTCGCCCTCGTCGTCGCCTCCCTGCTCAACCGCCGCGGCCTGCGCGCCGTGCCGCTGTACCGGGCCCTGTACTTCGTGCCGTTCGTGACCCTGCCCGTCGCCGTCGGCCTGGTGTGGAACTGGCTCTACAACGGCGACTTCGGGCTCCTCAACGAGGTGCTCGGCTGGTTCGGCGTGGACCGCCGCTACTGGGTCTCCGACCCCTCGACGGCCGTCTTCGCCATCGGCGCCGTCATGGTCTGGTCCACCACCGGCTACTACTTGATCATCTTCATGGCCGGCATCAAGGGCATCCCGCAGGACTACTACGAGGCCGCCGAGCTGGACGGCGCCGGCGCGGTGCGGCGGTTCTTCACCATCACCCTGCCGCTGCTCAGCCCCACGATCTTCTTCGCGTCCGTCATCTGCATGATCCAGTCGCTCCAGGTCTTCGACCTGATCTACATCATGATGGGCGAGAAGAACCCGGCCGTCGGCGACACCCAGTCGGTCGTCGGCCTCTTCTACAAGTGGGCCTTCATGGAGAACGCCCAGGGCGCCGCGGCCGCCCTCGCCTTCCTCCTGATGCTGCTCATCGCGGCCCTCACGTACCTCCAGTTCCGGCTCCAGAAGAGGTGGGTGCACTATGGGTGACCCGACCGCGCACGGTAGAACGTTCTTTCCAGCGCGGACAGGTGGTCCGGCGCCCGGCGGCTCCCCGAACAGGACGCGGCGCCGCCGCCCGCGCCCCGGGTCCGTCGCGACCCACCTCGTGCTCTCCCTCGGCGCGCTCGTGATGATCTTCCCGTTCTGCTGGCAGCTCCTCACCGCCC
Organism: Streptomyces sp. CC224B; assembly: GCF_030010595.1. Classification (NCBI taxonomy): domain Bacteria; kingdom Bacillati; phylum Actinomycetota; class Actinomycetes; order Kitasatosporales; family Streptomycetaceae; genus Streptomyces; species Streptomyces sp. CC224B. The sequence continues at coordinate 13,709 of NZ_JASCXL010000105.1, forward strand.
TGAAGTCGCTCGCGGAGGTCTCGCGCGTCCCGCCGACGTTCCTGCCCGAGGACTGGAAGTGGTCCAGCTTCGACGAGGTGTTCACGGCGCTGCCGTTCCGCGAGATGCTCACCAACAGCGCCATCAACACCGTGGGCCGCACCGCCGGCCAGCTCGTGTTCTGCTCGCTGGCCGCCTACGCGTTCGCAAGGATGCGCTTCAAGGGCCGCGACCTGCTGTTCGGCCTCTTCCTGTCCGTCCTGATGGTGCCGAGCTCCCTGCTGGTGCTGCCGCAGTACGACATCATCCAGAGCTTCGGGCTGCTGAACTCGGCACCCGCGCTCTTCCTGCCCGGCATGTTCAGCGCCTTCGGCACCTTCCTGCTGCGCCAGGCGTTCCTCACGCTGCCCCGGGAGTTGGAGGAGGCCGCCCGCATCGACGGCGCGGGCTCCTTCCGCATCTTCTGGTCGGTCATGCTCCCGCTGATCCGGCCCGCCCTCGCCGCGCTCGCCGTCATCACCGCCATGGCGGCCTGGAACGACCTGCTGTGGCCCCTCATCGTCAACACCGACCCCGAGGCCATGCCGATCAGCGCGGGTCTGACCTCCCTGGAGGGCCAGTACGAGACCAACTACCCGGTGATGATGGCCGGTTCGCTCATCGCGAGCCTGCCGATGCTGCTCGTGTACGTCTTCCTCCAGCGGCACTTCGTGCAGAGCGTGGCCGCGTCCGGGGTGAAGAGCTGACGTACCCGGGCACCACCGGCAACCGGGGGCGCGCCACCGGCGGAACGGACCCGCCACCGCACCCCCACCCCCTCCACCCGTCCCGACCCGTCGCCGAACAGAGAGGGGCCACCGCCCTCATGCCACCGCTTTCCATCGGCCTGCTCGGCGCGGGCGGCATCGCCCGCGCCCACCTGCCCGGCTGGCTCGCGCTGGGTGCCACCGTCAGCGTGTACACCCAGGACGGATCGGCCGAGAAGCTGGCCGCCGAGTACGCCGGACGCGGCCACGCCGTCACCGCCGTACCCACCCTCGCCGGCCTGCTCGACCGCTGCCGCGCCGTGGACGTCTGCACCCCCACGCCCACCCACGGGGACCTGGCGATCGCCGCGATCGCCGCCGGGCGGCACGTCGTCTGCGAGAAGCCGCTCGCCCTGACCTCGCGGGAGGCCGAGGAGGTGGCCGCTGCCGCCGCCGCGGCGGGCGTCCGGCTGCACCCCGCCCACGTGGTGCGCTACTTCCCGGCGTACGCGGCCATGCGCGCGGCCGTGGCCCGCGGCGACCTCGGCCGGCTCGCCGTCCTGCGCTTCACCCGCTCCAGCGCGCGCCCGCAGTGGGCGCCGTGGTTCGGGGACCCCGCCCAGTCCGGCGGCGTGCTCCTGGACCTGATGGTGCACGACATCGACATCGCCCGCTGGGTCGCGGGCGAGGTGGTACGGGTGCACGCCCTCACCCGCGGTGCCGAGCGCGCCACCGGCACCCCCGCCGAGGTCGTCGCCGCCACCGCCGTGCTCACCCACGCGTCCGGCGCGATCACCCACGTGAGCGGCCTGTGGGGCCTGCCCGACCAGCCGTTCCGCACGACCTTCCGGGTCGCCGGGTCCGACGGGCTGCTGCACCACGACTCGGCCGCCGTGCCCGGCTTCCGCATCACCGCGCAGGGCGTGCGCGCCCCGAACGAGGGCATCCCGTCGACGCCCATGACGGAGAGCCCCTACCTGACCCAGTTGCGCGAGTTCGCCGCCTCCTGGGACGACCCGGGGCTCGTGCCCCGGGTGGACGCCGCCGACGGCGTGGCAGCGGTACGCGTCGCCTGCGCCGCCATCGAGTCGAGCCGTACGGGCCGGGCCGTCGACCTGCCCGCCGAGCAGAGGGAGTCCGCGTGCTGAAGGTCGCCGTCCTGTCGTTCGCCCATGTCCACGCGGCCACGTATCTGCGGCTGCTGCGCGCCATGCCGGGTGTGGAGGTCCTCGGCAGCGACCCGGACACCGGGTCCGCCGCCCCCGGCGAGGTGCGCGGCGCCGCGCTCGCCGCCTCCCTCGGCGTCCCGTACGCGGACACCTACGACGAGGCCTTCGCCTGGGGGCCCGACGCCGTGCTCGTCTGCTCGGAGAACGCCCGGCACCGCCCGCTCGTCGAGCGCGCCGCCGCGCACGGTGTGGACGTGCTGTGCGAGAAGCCCCTCGCCACGACCGTGGCGGACGGCGAGGCCATGGTCGCCGCGTGCCGTGCCGCCGGGGTCCGGCTCGCCGTCGCCCACCCGGTGCGCTTCAGCCCGGCGTACGCGGCCGTCAAACGCGCGGTCACCGCCGGCGACACCGGCCGGGTCCTCACCGTGTCCGGCGCCAACAACGGGCACCTGCCGACCCGCACGCGCCGCTGGTTCGCCGACGCCGGACTCGCGGGCGGGGGCGCCCTGATGGACCACACCGTCCACATCGCCGACCTCGTCGACGACCTGTTCGGCGCCCGCCCGCTGGAGGTGTACGCGCAGACCAACAACCTCCTGTACGAGGGCGAGACGGACGTGGAGACCAGCGGCCTGGTCACCGTGGCCTACGACAACGGCACCGTCGTCACCATCGACTGCAGTTGGTCCCACCCCCGCTCGCACCACTCGTGGGGCGGCCTGGAGATGACCGTGGTCGGCGAGCACGCGACGCTGGAGATGGACGCGTTCGACCAGAAGGTCCACGGCTTCAGCGAACGCGACGCCCGCGGCGTGGAACTGCCCTTCGGCGTGGACCTGGACGAACGCATGCTGCACACGTTCCTCCACGGCCCCGCCCCCGACGGCCCAACGGTCTCCGACGGCGACTCGGCCCTCCGTACCCTCCGCATAGTCGGAGCGGGCTACGCGTCAGCCCACACAGGAATGCCGGTCCCGATCTCTCACCAGCACTCCAGCCGTAGTGTGTGAGCTGCGACAGCGGGCCGAGTGCCAAATGCCCTTGGGGAGGACATGTGCAACGTGGCGAAGTCTGGTGGGTCGAGTTCGACGAGCGGCGCCTGGTTGTACTGCTGTCGGTGGACGACGCGTCCGCGATCCGGGTGATGCAGGTCGTCGCTCCGGCGGGTGTCGACATCAGCGGACTGGGTGTCGAAGTGCGAGTGGGCGCCATGGAAGGACTGCCCTGTGAAGGCGTGCTGCGGTTCGCGCTCCCGCGTCCGGGCCGCACCCCGTGCACATGGTTGACCACCGTGTCCCAGGACGACCTGATCGACCGCGCGGGCGTCCTGCCCTCCGCAAAGCTCAACGAGCTGGAGGATGCCCTCCGCCAAGGCGGCCTAGGGTAGGCGGAGAAGGAAAACGCCCCGAAGGGGGCGCGGGGAACTGCGCGCCCAGCCCCCCACGCCCCGCACCCGAAAACGCACACGGACGGGCCAGTACGCCCAGCGCGGCCACACCAAAGACCACCGCGAACGCGAACTGCCCTGAAAGGGGCGCGGGGAACTGCGCGCCCAGCCACACACGCCCCGCACCCGAAAACACACACAGACGGCGCACCGCACCCCCGCCCCAGCACAGCGCCGGGCACAGCGCAGCGCCCAGCCCAGCACAGCGCAGCGCCCAGCCCAGCGCAGCGCCTCACCCCCCGAAAAGCTGCGTCCAATACGTGCCGGCCCGCCCCCCACCCGCGAACCCCACCCCCAGGTGCGTGAACGCGGGCTTGAGGATGTTGGCCCGGTGCCCGGGGCTGTCCATCCAGCCCCGCACGACCTCCACGGGCGAGCGCTGGCCGCAGGCTATGTTCTCCCCGACGGCGCGGTGCGCACTGCCCGCCGCCGCGGCCCGGTGCCAGGGCTCGCTGCCGTCCGGCGCGGTGTGGGAGTAGAACGCGCGGGCGACCATGTCGTCGCTGTGCGCCTGCGCGGCCGCGGTCAGGCGCGGGTCCGCCGCGAGGGGACGGAGCCCGGCCGCCGCGCGGTGGCCGTTGGTGAGCGCGAGGACCTCCGCCGCGAACCGGTCGAGCCCCCGCGGCGTGAACGGCTCCGCCCACAGCGCCGTCCAGAACACGTCCCCGGAACGGCCCCCGGGCGCCTGCCCCAGCCCGACGTGGGTGTGGGCCCGCTCCAGGACGGTCCGCCGGGAGTCGCCGCCCCGCAGGCAGTAGTCGAGGAAGTCGGCCGGGGTGCGCGGTCCCGACACCAGGTGCTCGCCGACCGTCAGGTACACGTAACCGGCCGCCGTCACGCGCTGGTGCAGCGAGGTGCCGTCCGGGCCCTCCGAGCCGAGGGCCCCGCGCGCCGCCATGCCCGCCGCGTGCGCGCGAGCGGCGTCGGTGAGGCGGGCGTCCAGGGTGACGGCGGGCGCGCCGGCGGCGGCCCGCGCCGCGTTCACCCGGGCGAGGAAGTCCTGGAGCGGGCCCGGCGGCGCGGCGCGGTCCGGCGCCCGCGCGGGAACGGGCGCCGTGGGCACCGCGGGCCCCGGGGCGGCGGGCACGGCCGCCAGGGGCCGCTCCATCACCACCGTGACGGCCTCGCTCGCGGCGACGCCCGGCTCGTCCGCCACGTCGAGCCCGAAGTCCCGCGCCACGCCCGCGAGCCCGTCCGCGTACCCCTGGCCGAGGGCGCGGAGCTTCCAGGCGGTGCCGCGGCGGTAGATCTCGGCGAGCAGCATGACGGTCTCCGGCCCCGGCCGGGGCGGGGCGAACCGCGCGACCGCCTCCCCGCGCACGCCGCTGACCTGGAGGGCGACGGCGGGCAGGCGCCCCAGCGGGGTGCCGGGCTCGGCCGGGCTGACCACCAGCGTGACGCGGTCGGCGCCCGGGCGCAGCCGGCGCGGGTCGACCGTGAGGACGTCGCCGCTCAGCCGGGCGCCGGGCGCGGCGGGCTGGTTGTAGAACACGAAGTCCGCGTCACCCGCGACCTTGCCGCCCTGGTCGGTGACCAGGGCGGACAGATCGAAGGGGCCGGGCACGCGCAGCGTCAGGGGGCCGTCCGGCAGGGGGACGTTGCCCCCCGGGACCAGGTCGTTCATGGGCGCCGCCTGTGGGTCGGGTCGGACACCGCCCGCGTCGGCCGGGCGATCACCAGGGCAACGCGCGGCCCCGCCGCGGAGGTTCCCGCTCCGCCCGCCCCGGCGCCCCGGACCCGCGGAGGCCGGTACTAGCGTGGTCCCTGTGCACGGCGACCCCCTGCACACCGGCCACAACCGAATATTCCGGACAAAAAGCACAACCCAGACAGGATCCGAGGTGCCCGCCCCATGCCCAGGCGTACGGAGCTGATCGAAGGACTCATGCAGCGGCACCCACAGGTGCCGCGCGAGGCCGTGATCAAGGAGGACCTGCTGCGCGGCGGCGTGGCCTTCGACGAGTCGGCACTCAGCGACAGCGCCAACGAGGCCTCCGGCGACGTCAAGCCGAAGTCGTACTTCATCTTCTCCTTCGACCACGGCACGCTGCCCGAGCTCGGCGCCGCCGCCCTGCGCCGCCCGCCGGAGGAGATCGTCCTGACCGGCGGCCCCTACGAGCTGCGCCGCACCGTGGTGTCGGTACGGGTCAACCCGTCCTCGCCCTACCGCGTGGCGGCCGACCGCGACGGCCTGCTCGGGCTCTACCTGGACGGGGAGCGGATCTCCGACGTCGGCGTGCCGCCGATGCCCGAGTACTACCGGCACAAGCTCGCGAACGGCAAGTCCGTCATGGAGGTGGCCCCCACCATCCAGTGGGGCTACCTGATCTACCTCACCGTCTTCCGGGTCTGCCAGTACTTCGGCGCCAAGGAGGAGTGCCAGTACTGCGACATCAACCACAACTGGCGCCAGCACAAGGCGGCGGGCCGCCCCTACACGGGCGTCAAGCCCGTCGAGGAGGTCCTGGAGGCGCTGGAGATCATCGACCGGTACGACACCGCGAAGGCGTCCACCGCGTACACGCTCACCGGCGGCGCCGTCACCTCGCAGATCGGCGGCAAGGACGAGGCCGACTTCTACGGCCAGTACGCCAAGGCCATCGAGGAGCGCTTCCCCGGCCGCTGGATCGGCAAGGTCGTCGCCCAGGCGCTGCCCAAGGAGGACGTCCAGCGCTTCCACGACTACGGCGTGCGCATCTACCACCCGAACTACGAGGTGTGGGACCGCCGCCTGTTCGAGCTCTACTGCCCGGGCAAGGAGCGCTACGTCGGCCGCGACGAGTGGCACCGCCGCATCCTGGACTCCGCCGAGGTCTTCGGGCCGCGCAACGTCATCCCGAACTTCGTCGCGGGCGTCGAGATGGCCGAGCCCTTCGGCTTCACGACCGTCGACGAGGCCATCGACTCCACCGTCGAGGGTTTGCGCTACTTCATGGGCCACGGCATCACCCCGCGCTTCACCACCTGGTGCCCGGAGCCCACCACGCCGCTCGGCAAGGCCAACCCGCTGGGCGCGCCGCTGGAGTACCACGTGCGCCTGCTCCAGGAGTACCGCGCGACCATGGCGGAGTTCGGCCTCTCCTCGCCGCCCGGGTACGGCCCCGCGGGCCCCGGCAACGCGGTCTTCTCGGTGAGCTCCTTCATGGACAGCCTTCCGGCCGAGGAAACGGCGCCGGAGGCACCGGCGCAGGTTTAGCACGTGCGACGTGCCGCGGACGGATCGATTCAGCGCTCTCGTCCGGGTGACAGGGCGGATACCGGGACATCGCGTCGGGCAGCCCTGCGGACGTCAGCACGTACCCGGAGCCAGAAAGGCTGCTCATGCGTCGTATCACTGCTCTCGCCGTCGGAACACTCGCCCTCGTCGGGGTGCTCGCCGCGCCCGCGAGCGCGGTTCCGGACCCCGTGGCCACCGTCGACTGCGCCGTCCAGGAGGTGACGGGCCTCGTGGACCTCGCGGGCCTCGGTGTCCCGGCCGAGGTGCCCGCCACGGGGTGCCTCGCCCCGTGACGTGAGCGCCGGGGCCCGGGGGTCCGCCCCCGGGCCCCGCCCGCGCCCGCCCTCGTAGACTGCGGCCACAAGATCCCGTACGGCCGGAGGCATCCCGTGAAAGTAACCGTGATCACCGGCGGCAGCCGTGGCATCGGCGCCGCCGTCGCTCTCCGCCTCGCGCAGGACGGGCACGACATAGCCCTCGGCTACCGCTCGGACGAGGCCGCCGCCGAGCGGGCCGCCGAGGCCGTCCGCGCCACCGGCCGCCGCTGCGTGACCGTCGCCCTCGACACGGCCGACGAGCACGACGTGGACCGCCTCTTCGCCACCGCCGCCGAACTGGGCCCGGTCACGGGCCTGGTGAACAACGCGGGCGTCAGCGGCCCCAACGGCCCCCTCGCCGAGGCCGACGCGGACGGCATGCGCCGCGCGATCGACGTCAACGTCCTCGGCTACCTGCTCTGCGCCCGCCGCGCCGTGCGCGACATGACCGCCACCGGCGGCGGCGCGATCGTGAACGTCTCCTCGGCCGCGGCCACCCTCGGCAGCCCCGGCCAGTACGTCCACTACGCCGCGACGAAGGCCGCCGTGGACGCCATGACCGTCGGCCTCGCCAAGGAGGTCGCCCCGCTCGGCATCCGCGTCAACTGCGTGGCGCCCGGCGTCATCTGGACCGAGTTCCACGAGGACCCGCAGCGCCCCGCGAAGCTTGCGGACACCATCCCCCTGGGCCGCTCCGGCCGCCCCGAGGAGATCGGCGGCGCCGTGTCCTGGCTCCTGTCGGACGACGCCTCGTACGCGACGGGCGCGGTTCTGCGCGTCGCGGGCGGCATGTGAGCGGCCCGTGCGCCTGGACCCGGCACGCCTCACCGACACCGTCGCCCTGCGCCCCGCCACGGCCGCGGACGCCGCGCCCCTCGCCGAGGCCTGCCGCCGCAGCCGCGCCCACCTCGAACCGTGGGAGCCCGTCCGCCCGGAGGAGTACTTCACGCCGCGCGGCCAGGAGGCGCGCCTGCGCCAGTACGAGGAGCAGCGGGCGGCGGGCCTGACCGCGCGCTGGCTGCTGTGGGACACGACCGCCGCTCATCCCGAAGTCGCCGGCGGCATCACGCTCTCGAACGTCACCCTGGGCCCGTTCCGCAGCGCGAACCTCGGCTACTGGATCGACGTCGGGTACGTCGGCCGCGGCCTCGCCACCGCCGCCGTCGAGGCGGTCTGCGCCGCCGCCGACGCCCGCCTCGGCCTGCACCGGCTCGAGGCGGGCACCCTCGTGGACAACGCGGCCTCGCAGCGCGTGCTCGCCAAGTGCGGCTTCACCCGGTTCGGCCTGGCCCCCGCCTATCTGCACATCAACGGCGCCTGGCGGGACCACCGGCTGTTCCAGCGCCTGCTCAACGACCGCGCGCCGCAGGTCGTGTGACGGGGCCGGCCGGGATTTGTCACCCGGGTACCTAGACCGGCCGGCCCTGACGCCCCACTGTGGTCCCTCAAGTCCGCCCACCTATGGGAGGGGACCAGCCGTGAGACGAAGACGATTTGTGTCAGGGACGCTCGGTGCGCTGTCGGGGGTCGCGCTCGGCCCGGCCGCGGTCCGCGCCGCCGCCGCGGCACGGCGGACGCAGGACTGGCAGGCGGTGCCCGCGCCCGGCAGCGTCCCGCCCGCGCAACTGCGCCGCATCGCCGCCGCCGGGCCCGACCTCGCCTGGGCCGTGGGCGAGGAGAGCCCGGGCGGCTCGTGGCGGGGGCTCGCCATGCTGTGGAACGGCACCGCCTGGACGAAGACCGACCTGTCCCACCTGGGCTACGCGGGGCGCCTGACCGACGTGGCCGGGGTCTGTGCCGCCGAGGCGTGGAGCGTGGGCTCGCCCACCGGCGGCGCGAGCCCGCTGCTGCGCTGGGACGGCACTACCTGGCGCGAGGCCGCGTTCCCCGGCAAGGGGGAGCCGGACGTGCGCCTGGGCGCGGTCGGCGTCGGGTCCGACCGGCGGGTGTGGGTCGCCGGCACCCGGGGCGGCTCCACGCGCCTGCTGCACCGGGACGGGAAGCAGTGGCGGTGGCTCGACCCGCTGCCGGTCGCGGGCGTGAACCTGTACCGGGTGGTGCCGCGCACGCCCGACGAGGTGTGGGTCTGCGGCGACCAGGCGTACGGCAACGGCTGGGCCGGGTTCGTGGCCCGGTGGAACGGCGCGTGGACGGTGCTGCCGCCGCTCGTGGGCCTGCGGCAGACCGTCGCCGACGTCCACGCGGCGGCCGCGGACGACGTCTGGGCCGTGGGTAACGAGTTCGGCGCCGGCGGACCGCCGGGACGCCCCGGCAACCCCGTCCTGCGGCACTGGGACGGCACCGCCTGGAACCAGGTGGACGCGGGCTTCACCGTCGGCTCGCTCTCCGGCATCGCGGGCGACGCCCAGGGGCGCCCCGCGTGGATCAGTGGCTGGAACTACCAGGACCAGGCCCGCGCCACGTACCTGCGCCACGACGGCGGCACCTGGACCGTCGTCCGCGGCCCGGCGGTCCCGGACCGGGCGCCGTACCTCAACGACGTCACACCCGTTCCCGGCACCGCGGGCTTCTGGTCGGCCGGGATGACGCGGTCCTCGCCGTACCCGCCCACGGAGGCCTACACGGAGCGCCTCGACGGCTGAATCCATTGGCCCTGCCACCTACCTGGGCCGTAGTCTCGGCCCCGTGAACGAACGGAAGCGGAAGAAGTACTCCCGTCGCCTTTTCGAAGCGACCCTGGAAGGCGACAGCTCTCGGGTCAGGGCGCTGCTGCGGGCCGGAATCGACCCGGGGCGCCCTGACAGCGACGGCACCACCCCGCTGTACGAGGCCTCCGTGACCGGCAGGGCGGGCGTGGCCCGGGTGCTCCTGCGGGCGGGGGCCGATCCGAACGCCGAGAGCGCGGGGCTCGGCGCGGAGGGCACGCCTCTGTGCGCGGCCGCGTGCTGGGGGCACACCGCGACGGTGCGTGAACTCCTGGCGCACGGCGCGGACCCGAACCTCCGCGAGGACGGCGGCACGGGCTGGTCCCCGCTGGACTGGGCGCACGAGGGCCCGCACCCCGAGACCGTCGACGTCCTCGTCGCGGCCGGTGCGGTCGCACGGCGCGGCACCGGCTGACGACCGCGCTCCTTGAGGGTCAGCCGCCGAGCAGCGCGTCGCCCTCCGCGCTCCTGCGGTAGCGGACCACCTGCCGGTCCCGCTCCCGGAGCACGAGGCCCGAGCGGTGCAGCACGCCCAGGTGGTAGGAGACCGTGGCGGGCGCGAGCCGGTGCCGGGCGGCGAGTTCACCGGTGGTGCGAGGCGCGGCCAGGTCCCCGAGCAGCGCGGCCCGGCTGCGGCCGAGGAGCCGGGCCACGGCCGGCCGCCGGGGCCGGTCGGCGGCGGCGCCGACGCCCGCGGCCGGGTAGCCGAGCACCGCGCTGCCCGGCGCTCCCACCTGAACGCTGATCCGCGGCCAGGACGCCGCCATGGGCGTGAGCACCACGTCGGAACCGTGGTGGTGGACGGTCTCCTCGTAGTCCTTGCGGATCGTCAGCCGGCCGTCGGCCCACGAGACGTCCGGGTGCAGCGACCTGAGCACGTGCCCGACGCCGTACGTCGCCAACTCCCCGGAGCGCGCGGCCACGTCGGCGTCGAGGACCGACTTCAGGCGGCCCCAGCCGTCGGCGACCGCGTCCTGCCAGAACTGCCGCAGCCCGTTGGCGGCGCGCGCGGCGAACGCGCCCGACTCCACCGCGTCCAGCACGTCCCCGGGCACAGGGCCGTCGAGGAAGCGCACCTCGCACACCTGGTACGCGGCCTCCTCCGGCGGCGTACCGGCAACCGCCTGGAGCTGCTCGACGAGCGTGCGCCGGGCCGGACCCGGGGCGGGCTTGGGCGTGAGGAGGTCCGGCATGTACGTCGGCCCGCCCGGCACGGACAGGCACTGCGCGACCAGGCGCACGTCGGGGTGGCGCAGTGCCCAGCGCGCCGCGGCCCCCGGGTCGCCGAACACCGGGTGCCGCCCGCCGTTCACGGCGTACCGCAGCCACCAGACGGCTTCGAGCGCGGGCGACACGGCGAGCCGGACCCTGCCGACGGACTCCGCGTCCAGGTGCGCGTGGATCACGCCACCGGATGCTAGCGGGACACCCCCGGGCCGCCGCGACGCTGAACCCGGCCATTCGAACGTCGTCGAATTCCTCACGCCCCGCCGGCGCACGGGAGTTCACTGGAGCGCGAGCGGGAACGCCGACGCGGGCCGGGCCCTCACGGGGGGAGGGCCCGGCCCGCGCGACAGCGGTGCGGGGGTGCGGCGGTACAAGGCGTACCGGAGGCGCTAGATGATGCCCTCGGCGATCTCCGCCTGCTCCTTGTCCGTGCCGTACGCGGCCGGGGTGTTGTAGGAGCGGCGCGCCACGAACCACCACACCGTGGCCAGGAGCAGCACCACCGCGAGCGCGATGGAGGCGTAGTTCATGGTGTCGGCGGTCACCGGGGAGGACTGCGGCAGGCAGAACAGGACCGTCACGAAGGCGACCCAGCACACCGCGATCCAGCCGACGGGCTTGCTCCACCGGCCCAGGTTCCACGGCCCCGGCTGGAACCGGTCGCCCGCCTTCAGGCGCAGCAGCACCGGGATGGCGTACGCGGGCGTGATGCCGATGACGTTGATGGCGGTGACGGCGCCGTACGCGGTCTTCGAGTACAGCGAGGGCAGCGCGATGACGGCCGCCAGGCCCACCGACAACCACACGGCGGGCACCGGCACCTGCGTCTTGGTGCTCACCTTGCGCCACAGCTTGGAGCCCGGCAGCGCGCCGTCGCGGCTGAAGGCGAAGACCATGCGGCTGGCCGCGGCCGTCTCCGCGTTGCCGCAGAAGAGCTGCGCCACGATCACGATGAGCATCAGCGCGGTGGCGCCGGACGTGCCGAGCCCGTCGAGGAAGATCTGCGCGGGCGGCACCCCGGTTGCCGAGTTCTGCGTGCCCGCGTAGTCCTGGATGGCGAAGGTGAGCCCGGCGAGGAGCACGAACCCGGCGATCCAGGAGACCCAGATGGCGCGCACGATGCCGCGCGCGGCGGTCACGGAGGCGTTGGAGGTCTCCTCCGACAGGTGCGCCGAGGCGTCGTACCCGGAGAACGTGTACTGGGCGAGCAGCAGGCCGATCACGCACACGTACAACGGGCTGGACCAGCCGGTGTCGTTGACGAACTCGCCGAACACGAACGACGGCGACTGGTGCGAGTCCGGGACGATCGCGAGGACGCCGACGATCACCGCGACGCCCGCGAGGTGCCACCACACGGAGATCGAGTTGAGGAGGCTGACGAGCCGGACGTTGAACAGGTTCAGGACCGCGTGCAGCAGCAGGATGCACAGGAAGATGACGAAGGTGGAGCCGGCGGTCGGGTGGAAGTCGGTGTGCATGCTCAGCAGGGCCCCGCTGAACAGGGCCGCGCCGTAGTCGATGCCCGCGATCGCGCCGAGCAGGCCGAGCAGGTTGAGCCAGCCCGTGTACCAGCCCCAGCGCCGCCCGCCGAGCCGGTCCGCCATGTAGTACAGGGCGCCCGACGTCGGGTAGGCGCTGGTGACCTCCGCGAGCGCCAGACCGACGAACAGGACCATCAGGCCGACCCCGGCCCAGCCCCACATCATCACCGCGGGCCCGCCCGTGCCGAGGCCGAAGCCGTACAGCGTCATGCAGCCGGACAGGATGGAGATGACGGAGAAGCTGATGGCGAAGTTACCGAACCCGCCCATGCGGCGGGCCAGGACGGGCTGGTAGCCGAGTTCCCTGAGCCGCTGCTCCTCGTCGGGCAGGGGTGGTATCGCGGCGGAACTCGGCACGGTGGTGCGGGACACGGATCAACCTCCGGGAGAGCGGCGGTGCGGGGGTGCGGGGGTGCGCCAGGGGGTGACGCGGTACGGGGGTGGTGCGGTACTGAGGTGGCGTGGGGTGGTGCCGCCCGGGAGGGGCGCGGGGGTCAGCCGCGCGGCCCCGGACCGCGCGCGGCGTGGTAGCAGCGCGAGCGGGCCTGCACGAACGCCTCGGCGGCGGCGTCCGCGTCCCCGGGCGACGTGGTGCGGTACGTCCACGGCACGGTGGTGAAGAAGGGGTCGAGCGCCTCGAACACCCGCACCGCGTCGTGGAAGTGGTGCGCGCCCCACAGCGCGTGCGCCAGGTAGTTCAGGTCGAGCAGCGAGGCGGCCTCCGGCTGCGTGTGGTCGAACCAGAGCTGGAGCGCCCGCAGCGCGCCGCGCGTCGCGTCCTCGGCGATCCAGTGCAGGTCCAGCGCGCGCTCGGCGCCGCCCTCGCGCCGGTAGCGCTCCACCCGTACGTACAGCGGCAGCACGTGCAGCGGGGACCCGGCGGGCGCCGCCGACGAGGCCCAGTGCACGAAGTTGACCGCCTCGGTGAGCGGCGCGCCCGGCCTGCGGTGGTAGGCGAACTGGAGCATGCGGTGGTACGCCTCGCGGTTGCCGGGGTCGCGCTTGTCGGCCTCGGCGAGGAGCTGCCAGGGACCGGGGAACAGCATCGGCTCCGGCGCCGGCACCCGGTGCTCGTCCCAGCGCTGGCCCTCGTCCAGCTGGGCCAGCGCGATCAGGCAGATCCACGGGACGGGGTCCTCCGGGGAGGTCTGCGAGGCGATGCGGCAGGCGGTGTTCGCCTCCCGCCACAGGTCGTTGGTGTGCCGGTGGCCCGCGCGGTGGGCGCGCAGGGCCCGCTCCACCGTGACCCGGGTGTGCAGGATCGTCGCGGCCACGCTGCGCGGCTCCTCGGCGAGCCAGGCGCGCACCACGTCGGACCCGGCGACGGCGGCCGCCAGGATCTGCGTGCGCTGCGTCCACAGGCCCCAGTCCGGGGTCTCGGTGAGCAGGTTCCTCGTCGACACCCAGCGGCCTGCCTTGAGGTCCTGGAGCACGGCGCGCAGCGGTGCGTCGTGACCGGCCGGGTGATACACCGGGCGGGCTAAGGGCATCGGCATGGGTCCTCTGGGCTCTGACGTGGGAGCGGAACGGGCAGGTGGCGGGGGTGCGGTGGCCGGAGGTGCGGCGGGTGGTGCGGGAGGGCTGGACGGCCGGCCGAGTGGTCGGAGAGTGACGGGTGAACGACGGCTGACGTGCGTGATGAACTGTTGTACGAGTGCGTGTTGTTGTTCGGCGGTCAGTGTAGAGCGGAGAGTTCCGATTACTGGGTGGTCCTCGAATCTTTCTTGACCAACTTGTGTCAACGCGGCGCGCCGGTGTGACGTTTGGGTTCCGCTTCGGTCAACAGCGCCACCGAAAACGACATTTGGGTACCGCTTCCGACCCCGCCCGCCCCTTGCCGTCCGACCCGGCCCGTCCCTTGACGGTCGGCCCCGCCCGTCCCTTGTCGTCCGCCCCCGCCCGTCCCCGCCCGTCCCTTGACGGTCGTACGACGCCTGTAGGAGTCTGCCGCAGTGATCACGACGTTCCGCGGGGCCCGCGCGCCACGACGCCGGACAGGGCGCCGATGAGCGGCGGCCCGGTCCTCGCCATCGACCAGGGCACCTCCGGCACCAAGGCCCTCGTCGTCTGCCCCGAGCGGGGCGTGATCGCCTCCGCCGAGGCCCCCGTACGCCCCCGACACCTGCCCGGCGGCCTCGTCGAGGTCGCCCCCGGCGAGCTGCTCGCCTCCGTGCTCGACGCGGGGCGCGCCGCGCTGGCCCGGGCGGGCGAGCCGGTCGCCGCCGTGGGCCTGGCCAACCAGGGCGAGACCGTCCTCGCCTGGGACCCCGCATCCGGCGAGCCGCTCACCGAGGCCCTCGTCTGGCAGGACCGCCGCGCCGAACCGGTCTGCGCCGAACTGGCCGCGCACGCCCAGGAGCTGCGCGACCTCACCGGCCTGCCGCTCGACCCGTACTTCGCCGCGCCCAAGATGACGTGGATACGCCGCCACCTCACCCGCCGCGGCGTGGTCACGACCAGCGACGCCTGGCTCGTGCACCGGCTGACCGGGGCCTTCGTCACCGACGCCGCCACCGCGGGCCGCACCCAGCTCCTCGACCTGGACGCGGTGGCCTGGTCCGAGCGCGCCCTGGCCCTCTTCGGGCTCGACGGCGAGGAGCTGCCCCGCGTCGTGGACGCCGCCGGACCGGTCGGCACCACCCGGGACTTCGGCGCCGAGGTGCCGCTGACCGGCCTCCTCGTCGACCAGCAGGCCGCGCTCCTCGCGCAGGACGTCACCGAGCCCGGCGGCGCCAAGTGCACCTACGGAACCGGCGCGTTCCTGCTCGCCCAGACCGGCGAGCGGCCCCGCCGCGGCGACTCGGGCCTGGTCGCCTGCGTCGCCTGGCGCCTCGCGGGACGCACCAGCTACTGCCTGGACGGGCAGGTCTACACGGCCGCGTCCGCCGTGCGCTGGCTCACCGACCTCGGCGTGATCGGCGGCGCGCACGACCTCGACCGGGTCGGCTCCGGCGTCCCGGACACCGGCGGCGTCACCTTCGTGCCCGCCCTGGCCGGGCTCGCCGCCCCCTGGTGGCGCGGCGACCTGCGCGGCTCCCTGACCGGACTCGGCCTGGACACGGGGCCCGGCCACGTCGTCCGCGCGCTGTGCGAGGGCATCGCCGCGCAGGTCGCCGAGCTCGCCGACGCCGCGGCCGCCGACCTGGGAGCCCCCCTGCGCGCCCTGCGCGTCGACGGCGGCCTGACCCGCTCGGCCCTGCTCATGCAGACCCAGGCCGACCTGCTCCAGCGGCCCGTCGAGGTCTCGGCGCTGCCCGACGTGACGGCGCTCGGCGTGGGCGCGGTGGCGCGCCTCGGCCTCGACCCGCGCCTCGGCCTCGCCGACGCCGTCCCCGCCTGGGAGCCCGCCGCCGTCTACGAGCCGCGGATCGGCCCGGACGAGGCGGCGACCCGCCGCGCGGCCTTCCGCGCCGAGGTCACCGCCCTGCTGGAGCGGGCGGGGGCACCGCCGGGGGAGCGCCCGGCGTCCACGTGAGGACGGGCGGTGGCGGGCGGAACAGGGGACGGTCATCAGACGGCACCGTCATACCGTCATACCGTCATGAGGACGGGGCGGTCACGAGGGCGAGGAGCGCGCACGGGATGGAGCGGCGGCGGCACGGCCGGGTCACGCGGGCCGGGGACCTGCCCGGCGAGGCGTACGACGTCACCGTCGTCGGCGCCGGGGTCGTCGGCGCCGCCGTCGCCCGCGAACTGGCCCGCCACCGGCTGCGGATCGCCGTCGTCGAGGCGTCCGACGACGTGGGCGAAGGCACCTCGAAGGCCAACACGGCCATCCTGCACACCGGGTTCGACGCCGTGCCCGGCACCCTGGAGGCCCGACTCGTCCGCGACGGGCAGCGGCGCCTCGCCGCGTACGCGGCCGAGACCGGCATCCCCGTGGAGCCGGTCGGCGCGCTCCTGGTCGCCTGGGACGAGGAGCAGCTCGCCGCCCTGCCGGCGCTCGCGGCGAAGGCCGCGCGCAACGGCTACCACGAGGCCCGGCTCCTGGACGCCGCCGCGCTCCGGGCCCGCGAGCCGCGCCTCGGCCCCGGCGCCCTCGGCGCGCTCGACGTCCCCGGCGAGAGCGTCATCTGCCCCTGGACGACGCCGCTCGCCTACGCCACCCAGGCCGTCCGCTCCGGCGTCGACCTGCACCTCGCCTGCCGGGTGACCGCGGCGGCCCGGGACGGGGACACCCATGTCCTCACCACGAGCCGGGGCGCCCTGCGCACCCGCTACCTGGTCAACGCGGCGGGCCTGGGCGCCGACACCGTCGACCGGCTGCTCGGCCACGACACCTTCACCGTCACCCCGCGCCGCGGCCAGCTCATCGTCTACGACAAGCTCGCCCGGGACCTGGTGCGCCACATCCTGCTGCCCGTGCCCACCGCCCTCGGCAAGGGCGTCCTGGTCGCGCCCACCGTGTACGGCAACGTCCTGCTCGGCCCCACCGCCGAGGACCTCGACGACAGACAGGCCACCGGCTCCACCGCCGCCGGGCTCGCCGCGCTGCGCGAGCAGGGCGCCCGCATCCTGCCGGAGCTCCTCGACGAGGAGGTCACCGCCGTCTACGCGGGGCTGCGGGCCGCGACCGAGCACGAGGACTACCAGATCCACGCCCGGCCCGAGCAGCGCTACGTGACCGTCGGCGGCATCCGCTCCACCGGCCTGACGGCGTCCATGGCCATCGCCGCGTACGTCACGGACCTGCTCGCCGAGGCCGGACTGCGCCTGGGCGGGCCCGGGGAGCTGGCGCCGGTGCGGATGCCGAACCTCGGCGAGGCCTTCCCGCGGCCCTACCAGCGGGCCGAGATGATCGCCGCCGACCCCGCGTACGGCGCCGTCGTCTGCCACTGCGAACGCGTCACGCGCGGTGAGATCCGCGACGCCCTGCGCAGCACCGTCCCACCCGTCTCCGTGGACGGGCTGCGGCGCCGCACCCGCGCCCGCGGCGGCCGGTGCCAGGGCTTCTCCTGCGGTGCCGCGGTGCGCGAACTCCTCGAAGGCCGCGACCCGTCGACGGAGGACTCATGAGGAACGAGCGCGCGGTCGACGTCCTGGTCGTGGGCGCCGGGCCCGCCGGGCTCGCCGCCGCGGCCGCGCTCGCCGCCGCGGGCGTGCCCCGGGTCGAGGTCCTGGAGCGCGAGTCCCGGGCGGGCGGCGTCCCGCGCCACTGCCACCACGGCGGCTTCGGCGACCGGATGGTCGCGGGCGTGGCCCTGCCGGGCACCAGCGGCCCCCGGTACGCGCGGCGGTGCGTCGACGCGGCCCTGCACGCGGGTGCCACCGTCCGCACCGGCGTCATAGCCACCGGCTGGGCCGGCCCCCTGACGCTCGACACGACCGCGCCCGGCGGTCTGGAGCGCCTCGGCGCCCGCGCCGTCGTCCTCGCCACCGGCGCCCGCGAGCGGCCCCGCGCCGCCCGCCTGGTACCGGGGAGCAGGCCCGACGGCGTCTACACCACCGGCGAACTCCAGCAGGCGGTGCACCTCTACGGCCGGCGCGTCGGGACCCGGGCCGTCGTGGTCGGCGCCGAGCCGGTCGCGTACGCGGCCCTGGACACGCTGCGGCGCGCGGGCGTCCACGTCATCGCCCAGGTGACCGCGTCCGGGCGCCCCGAGGCACCGGCCCGCAGCGCCGCCGTGGCCCGGCTGTGGCACGCGACCCCGCTCCTCACGGACACCGAGGTGGCCGAACTGACCGGCCGGGGCCGCCTCTCGGGCGTGCGCCTGCGCCACCGGGACGGCCGGAGCGGCCACCTCGCCTGCGACACCGTCGTGTTCACCGGGGACTTCGTGCCCGAGCACGAACTGGCCCGGCGCGCCGGCGTGCCACTCGCCCCCGGCACGCGCGCCCCCGCCGTCGACACGGCCTCCCGCACGGCCGTCCGCGGCGTCTTCGCGGTCGGCAACCTGGCGCACGCGGTGGAGCCCGCCGGGGCGGTGGCCGCGGAGGGGCGACGGGCCGCGACGGCGGTACGGCACTTCCTGGAGTCGGGGGAGTGGCCGACGCGGCATGCCGCACGATGACGCCACGGGCGCGGCGCGCTCCCCCCATCCGCCGGGCGAACGGCCGACGCCCACCGCCCCCCGGCGTCCCGGGCGGCCTGACGCCCTGGCACCCCTGCGCTCCGGCGGCGCGACGCCTGGGGCCCGGCGTTCTGGCGGCCCTGCTGTCCCCGGGGGCCCGGCGTCCCCGGCGGCCTGGCGTCCCGGCGGCGTGGCGTCCCGGCGGCCTTGCGGCGCGCGCCCCGCGGCCCTGCACTCTGGCGGCTCGGCGGCCTGGCAGCCCTGCTGTCTCCGGGGGCCCGGCGTCCTGCACGACCCGAGCGTTCTCCGGGGCCTGGCGGGTTCAGCGGTTCGGTGTCCTCCGCGCTTCGGCGACCCCGGTGGCCTGGCGTCCCCGACGGCCTGGCAGCGCTGCGGCCCTGCTGCCCCCGGGGCCCGGCGGCCCTGCGCTCTGGCGGCGCGGCGCCCGGGGGCCCTGCGGCCTGGCGGCCCTGCCGTCCCCCGGGCCCGGCGTCCCGCGTGGCCCGGCGTCCCAGTGGCCCGGCTGCCTGCGCCCCGGCGCCCCCCCCCCCCGGCCCCCGCCCCCGGGGGGGGGGCCCGGGCCCCGCCCCCCCCCCCCCCCCCCACCCGCCAGAACACCACACGGGGGAAAAATAGACGGACCGGGGCGCCCCCCCCCCCCCCCCCC